>JBFMDX010000010.1 GCA_040753795.1 Thermodesulfobacteriota bacterium | reverse complement strand
CGGTTGAAACGGTTTACTTCAGCGTTTTCCATGGTATACTCCTTTCGTAGGGGCGCCCATAATTGAGCACGGGCAGGAGTATACGCTTTTAATTATTCCGCCGCGAAGCGGCTTCGTTCAACAATTCAGCGCAGTAAGGATCGCCAGGGCACTCGGGTTTTGAGCAACTGGGGGAATTAAACTTTTAACCATCTTTAAGTCAGTCGGAGAAAGCCCTGGCGCCCTCTGGCTGAAGACGTTGGACACATAACATGAAAAAGACGATCAAAATTGTTTTAAAGATCGTATCTTTCTTGTTTATTGCACTCGTGCTCTTTCTAACAGTGGGAACCTCTCTTGACGCATACCGTGTGAAAAAAATAAGAACAAAAGCTGCATCAATCTACATCGGGGATACATTGCAGTCCGTTATTTCAACTATCGGAGAACCGTGCGTCACGTTCCCAAAAGGATCAAAGCACCTTTTCGGGTCAGAGCGTCAGCACAAGGAACTTGTTTACGGATCTATTTTTGACTGGAAAAATGCTTTTTTGAAAGAACCACCCTTCTTCTTCCCTTTTAAGTTTCGTCTATTTGGTCCTTACAGTGACGACCTTGTTATAGTTATCGATGACAAAGACAGAGTGTTGGAAATTCGATCTGTAAAAATAAACAAAGTGTCCAACAATTCAGCGCAAAAGGATCGCCAGGGCAGGCTTGTTGAACAGTTGTGTTGAATTGAACTTATCCATCTTGAAGTCAGTCGGTGGAAGCCCTGGCGCCCTTTGGTTGAAGACGTTGTGCTTCAAAAAATACAGAATATATGAAGGCTGAAGAAAAATTTGGGATATTACTTTCTGGGTTAAAGCCGAAACATTGGTATGAATTAATTTATATAATTATATTTGCGGTTTTGTTCATCGCAACACAATTTGGATTTGTTTTAAATATTCCTGGTGAATATCACGGCGCTGTCGCAGTTTTCATATTTGGTGCCTTACATATTGTGGCAAGTAATATTTTGGCTTTCATGTATAATCTGAACTGGGTAATTTTTCCTTGGGCTTTTAAAGTCAACGCGACATTTTTGAAAATCCTCGGAGCAATAATATGCTCTTGGGTTTTAATAAAACAAATTGTTTGAATAACCGGTGATCGAAGCACAACCAGGCAGCTCAAAGGATCGCCAGGGCTGCGGATTTTGAAATTTTGAGGGAAACTAAACATTAACCATCTTTAAGACAGTCAGAGGAAGCCCTGGCTCCCATTGGCTGCCGCCGTTATAAAACTCGAGAATGAAACAACAAGCTGAAAAAAGTAATGAGTTGTTGAGACAGGGTACACAATATTTGCTTGGAAGGGGTGCCCGGAGAGATGAAAAAAAGGGACGTGAACTTATTGTCCAAGCAGCTGAGCTCGACAACCCAGACGCTATGCACTTAGCATACATGATGTTAGCTCATGGTCAAGGTGGCCCTTTTGATCGAAAAAAAGCTTTTCAATTTCTTAAACGAGCAGCTGAACTCGGGCACCTCGAAGCCACTTACATCCTTGGTTACTGTTATATCGCAGGAGGTATGGGCAATAACGGATACTCTACTGAAATTTTAAATCAGCAACCCGTGCCCATGGACGAAGAAAAAGGGTTGAAGTATCTTTATGATGCTGCAGACCGTGGCCACAGCTTAGCTGCTTTACGTATTGCTGAACATTGGGAAGATCGTGCAGAAGATGAACCAGAATTTCTTGAGCGAGCAGTAATGTGGTACGAAAAAGGTGTAGCCCTCGGAGAACCAAACTGCTTAATTCATCTTGCAGATTTTCATATTCTTGGAAAGGTCTTGCCCAAAGATCCAAAAAAAGCCCGGAAGATGTACAAACAAGCGGCAAAGTCCGATGATATATGTGCAAGGAGTACTGCTAAACAACGTCTTGAAGAATTCGATGAACTGGAAACTTTATTAATGGAAAACTACAGCTAACCAAGCAGCCCAATGGATCGCCAGGGCACTCGGGTTTTGAAATTTCGGGGACAATTGGACTTTAACCATCTTTAAAACAGTCAGTGGAAGCCCTGGCTCCCATTGGCTGCAGACGTTCCCCACCCCAAGAAAGACCTCCCTGTTGGGACTCTTCGAAATATTTACCGACAGGCTGGTTGGCAATGGAGGTAAAACTATGAAATTCCCAGTTGTAATCCATAAAGACAAAAATTCAGATTATGGCGTTACTTTTCCTGACTTACCGGGCTGTTTTTCTGCAGGTGACACAATCGAAGAGGCTTTAGCAAATGCCCAAGAAGCCGCAGAATGCCATATCGAGGGTATTCTACTTGATTCTGAGCCTATCCCAGTTGCCACCACCATTGAAAAGCATAAAAACAAAAAAGAATTTCAAAACGGTATCTGGGCAATCGTTGACGTCGATCTAAGTAAATTGTCCCTTAAATCAAAAAGAATCAATATCACCATGCCGGAAAGGTTATTGAATTCTGTAGATTATTTTGCCAAGAAGCATGGAGAAACACGTTCGGGGCTTTTGAGTCAAGCCGTTACTGAATACATGTCATCACATCAATAAAATCAAATTGGCGAAAAAGAGCATTCAGCAGACCGCAAAAAGCAGCGGCTGCTGATGCCCGCCGTTCGCGCGCCTTGACCTCGATCCATAATCCTAATTTTTAGAGCTACCCTATAAACTTGATTTTCGGATAACCGGGTATTTGCCTGGAATTTTAAAAACAGAGTAGTTGTTAGCGCCGCCGGCAACGGGAGAGCATCTGTTTTATGACAGGCCTACGTCTCCAGGGAGCCGATGATATCGTTCACCGAGGCGATGCCGTTGTCGGACAGATACCGGTCGATGCCGTCGATAATGTCCACGGCGGCCCGGGGATTGATGAAACTGGCCGTACCCACCTGAACGGCCGTGGCGCCGGCAATGAGAAACTCCAGGGCGTCCTCGGTGGTCATGATGCCGCCGATGCCGATCACCGGGATGCCGACCTTGCGGGCGGTTTCCCAGACCATGCGCAGGGCCACCGGTTTGATGGCCGGACCGGACAGGCCGCCGGTGATGTTGGCCAGCTTCGGCCGCCGGGTGCGGATATCCACCGCCATGCCGGTCAGGGTATTGATCAGGGACACGGCGTCGGCCCCGGAGTCGGCCACGCTCCGGGCAATGGCCGCGATGTCGCTGACGTTGGGGGAGAGCTTGACCATCAAATGATAGGCCGTCCGTTTCCGGACCGCGGCCACCACCTTCGCGGCCGATGCCGGATCCACGCCGAAGGCGATGCCGCCGGCCTTGACGTTGGGACAGGAGATGTTGATTTCCAGCCCGCTGATCCCTTCCACGCCATCCAGGGCTTCGGCCAGGGCGGCGTAATCCTCCACCTCGCGGCCATAAATATTGACGAAAACGCGACAGGAGAGGGTTTTCAAAAACGGGAGTTTGTCGCTGACAAAGGCCTCCAGCCCGACATTTTCCAGGCCGATGGCATTGAGCATGCCGCAGGCGGTCTCCACGATCCGGGGCGGCGGATTCCCGGCGGATGGTTTGAGCGATATGCCTTTGACGATGATGCCGCCCAGGCGGTTCAGGTCCAGAAAAGGCTCAAACTCCCGGCCGTAGCCGAAGGTACCCGAAGCGGTCATGACCGGATTGGCCAGTCTTACCCCGCCGATATTGACCGATAAGTTGCTCATTATTTCCTGATCCGGGTAGAGTATACGTAATTCTTCCGGATCTTCCGGAACATCCCTACTTTATTTATTGAATAATTACGTATACTATCCCCACTTCTTGCCCATTTCTTGTAACCATACCATGGGAAACGACCCGGGTTCAATCACAATTGCGTCCGGTTGCGGCGCGCTTTTTTTCATGGCGGAACCGGTCGCGTCAGCCGCTAACCGATTCAGCCACGAAATCGGCTATTTTCCGGCACTCAGCCAGCCGTCCGATCCGGGTATATCGCTCCGCCCCTTCACGCGTATCCAGAGCACAGGAAACAATTTCACGGCAATGAGGGCCGCCGAAGCGCCGTTGAATGTTCTGATAGAGGGTCTTGCATCGGTCATACAAACGGGCCGGCTGAAACCGTTTTTCGTCCTGAAACACCCGGTCATTCTTGATGAGCCCGAAAATAATCAGCCGAAGGGTATCGGCGTATCCCGAAGCCCGCAGGTCGACCGACTCCTGAAGCCCCATGCACAGCACCCCGCCGATCAGCGCCCCGCAAACGGTTCCATTCAGCCCGATACCGCCGACAAAACCCCGCGCGGCCTCGCGGATAGGATCAATATTAAGTCCCGTCCGTTCATGGACCGACTCGATGACGCTCCCGGCGCAGTGAAAACCGGATGAGTGAAAATGATCGGCCATGGTTTGAAAAGCGTGCATGTCCCGGGACTCAAGGAACGGGAACTCACCCCGGCTGACATGCGTCGACAGCGTGGTCAGGACGTCGGTACCGTTTTTCAGAATGGCCATACATTTCAGGGCCGTGCCGGTCAGAATCGCCCGCCGGAAATTGCGCGTCAGATGGCTGCCGCCGTGAACCAGGCCGCAGTTGGGCGTGTTGACCCGTTCTTCCAGTTGCCTGAAAAACGTGTTGCTCGTCGCGTAAAATCGTTCCGGAGAAAGATCGGGAAACTTTTTCCCGAGAATGATCGTACCGCCGTTCACCACGCCGCAGGTATCCCCCATGGTGCTGATCCCGGAACTCAAGCCACCGACCGCCTGGAGAAGTTCTTTGTCCGTTGCCACGTCCAACTGTTCTCCCAGGTTGCGGGTCATGGCATAGGAGCAACTGAAGGCCTTGATGAAATCGAGAATCACCAGACGTTCCGCCCTGGTCATAGTGCCTCCTTAATGGCGTAGAACTGCTGAAGTTTTCTTTATCCAAAACACATTTTTCACCGGGTTCAGGGAGTGTGAAATCAGGAAAGCGTATTACGCCCCGGGGGACAGGCGCCGCTGAACTGCCAGTATCCTGGCTTCCAGGTTCAGCAGATAGGCCGGCTCCGGCTGTTTGGATCCAGTCTTGCAGTCGTACTCGATGGCCCGGACCCGCTGCTTGATGCGCTCGATATCGCCTTTTTCTTCCGTTGACAAGTCCGCCACCAGGCTGAAGAACTGCTCCGCGGACCGCATGGCCCGCGCAATATGGCCCCGGGCATCTTCCCCGGTGTATACATAGGTATGCCCGAAGCACAGCACGTCCACCTCAAGATCCTTCAGCGACTTCATGGAATCCAGATAGAGATCATAGCCCACCAGAAAATCCGTGAACACGTAGCCGGTGTAGTCCGGTATGCCCAGGGCCTCGGAGGCGATCAGCATTTTCTTTTCCGGAATATAGTAGCTCAGGCAGTCCCGGGTGTGACCCGGGGTTTCATAAACGCGCACCGTCAATCCTTCCGCGACCGTGATCTCGTCCCCCGCCTTCAGGGCCCGGTCAAGGGTGAAGGATTCAAACGGTTCGCTGTCCCCGATCTCGACGCCGTAGGCGGCCACCGAGGCGGCACCGGCGACGTTGAGCATGCGGATCCGCTCCACGGCGGATTCCCGCCGCAGAACATCGCCCGCCTTCTCGTGGGCGCAGACCGCCAGGCCGGGAAACCGTTTCTTGAAATACGGGGCCGCGCCCAGGTGATCAAAATGGGAATGGGTCAGGCAGCACCAGGCGGGGTCGCGGTCCTCCAGGATCCTCCGGATCTGCCCTTCGTACATCCGGGCCAGGCAGGAAAACCCGGCATCGAACAGGACGGGATGATCGCCGTCCAGAAGGAAGACGGGAACGTCAATCGGATAAAGAACGTGAAAACCGGGAACGACTTCTCCGGACTGCTGAATAATCAAAACGCCGTCTCCCGTTTTCCCGGGGTATAAGTGGCGCAGGCGTCATGGGACTCCCACACCGCCACCCGGGAGACACGGATATTGCCGCCGGGCAGCAGCGCGGCCAGACGGTCGGCGATGTGAACGGCGATCCGTTCCGAGGAGGGATTGCCCTGAAAGAAATCCAGATCGTTTAAATACTTATGGTCCAGTTCCCCGACAATTCCCCGGATATGCGCCTTGATCTCGCCGAAATCGATCAGCACGCCGGCGCTGTTTAACTGTTCGCCGGCCACGTGCACTTCCACTTTCCAGTTATGGCCATGCAGATTTTCGCATTTATCCGTAACCATGGCCAGCCGGTGGGCGGCCGCGAAATCAGTAACGACTTTCAATTCAAACATGCTTGTTTTCCTTTTCATCCGGGTTAACGGGAACCGGCGCTTTTTTTCAACAGGTTCCGCAACTTGTTGGAAAACTTCTCGCTCTCGCAGGAAGAGAACTCCCGCAGCAGCTCCTCCTGCTTCCTGTTCAGGTTGACCGGCGTGCGAACATCGACCTGGATGATCTGATCCCCCCGGTGTTTGCCGCGCAGGGATGGGATGCCCTCGCCGGCGAACCGGAAGGTATCTCCGTACTGGGTGCCTTTGGGGATTTCCAGAGGTTTTTCTCCGGTCAGGGTAGGTACCATGATGGTGTCGCCCAGGGCCGCCTGGACAAAGGATAGTTCCATCAGACAAATGACGTCGTTGCCGTTTCTCTGAAAAAACTTATGCGGCCGGACATTGATGAAAACATACAGGTCGCCCGGAGGCGCGTCCCTGTCACCGGGTTCGCCCTCCCCGGTCAGCCGCAGCTTGGAGCCGTTATCCACTCCGGCCGGGATTTTCAGCGTGACCTTTTTTTTGAGCATTTCCTGGCCCCGGCCCTTGCACTTGGGACAGGGAGAGGCGATATGCCGCCCGCTTCCCCGGCAGGCGGAACAGGTCGTTTTTACCATGAAAAACCCCTGGGACCGGGTCATCTGGCCGGTGCCGTTGCATTGTCGGCAGGTTTCCGGCTGGGTGCCCGGCTTGCAACCGGTGCCTTCGCACTTGGAGCACGGGGCCAGTTTTTCCAGATCTATTTCGGTTTCATGGCCGAAGGCGGCCTCCATGAAATCAACGGTCAGATCGTACCGCAGGTCGTTTCCGCGCCTCGCCCGCCGGGAAGAACGTCGGCCGCCGCCGAACCCGAAAAAATCCTCGAAAATATCCCCGAAGCTGGAAAAGATATCCTCAAACCCGGCGCCGTGACCGCCGCCCATGCCGTTTAACCCGGCATGGCCGAACTGGTCGTAAATGCGGCGCTTCTCCGGATCGCACAGAACGCTGTATGCCTCCGACGCCTCTTTGAACACCTCTTCGGCTTCTTTATCGCCGGGGTTCTTGTCGGGATGGTATTTCAGGGCGATCTGGCGGTAGCACTTTTTCAGTTCTACTTCCGTGCACTCCCTGGAAACCCCCAGGATTTCGTAATAATCTCTCTTGTCCGCCATACCGCTCCACTTATATAGAAATTAATTCAATAAAATAATACGCAAAGGCTGGATGTCAATAGACCGTTTGACACCGGCCGTCAAGCGGAAAAAATTCCGTTACCGGCTGAAAAAGCTCAAATATCCCCGGCGGTGATCACCGTATCCTTAAGCCCGTTGACATCGTCCTTGAAATTGTAATCAATATTGTAATGAAGTCCCCGGCTCTCTTTTCTCATCATGGCGCAGGTGATGATCAGGTCCGCCACCGTGGCGATGTTTCGCAGTTCCAGCAGATCGGCCGTCACCCGGAAGTTCCAGTAATATTCCTTGATCTCCGCCTTGATCAGGTCGATACGGTTCTTGGCCCGTTTCAGTCGTTTGTCGGAACGGACGATACCGACATAATTCCACATGAACAGCCGGATTTCATCCCAGTTCTGGGAGACGGTAATGGCCTCATTGCTGTCGGTCGTGCCCGCCTCGTCCCATACCGGCAGATCATTGTCCCTCCGGGGCAGGCCCTTCAGTTCCCGGATGGCGCAGTCCACCGCCCGGTTAGCGAAAACCACGGCCTCCAGCAGGGAATTGCTGGCCAGGCGGTTGGCGCCGTGCAACCCGGTGCAGGCGGCCTCACCCACGGCATAGAGCCGGGAGATGCTGGTCCGCCCCCACATGTCCGTCACCACCCCGCCGCACATGTAATGGGCCGCGGGAACCACCGGTACGGGGTCAGTGGTCATGTCAATGCCGTACTTGAGGCAGCGCTCGTATAAATGGGGAAAACGATCCTTGATAAAATCCGGTTTGCGATGGGAGATGTCCAGGTAGACGCAGTCGTCGCCCCGTCTCTTGATCTCCGTGTCAATGGCCCGGGCGACCACGTCCCGGCAGGCCAGCTCCCCGGCCGAATCATAATTTTTCATGAACGCCTCGCCGGCGGAATTGAGCAGCAGGGCACCCTCCCCTCGAACGGCTTCGGAAATCAGAAAATTTTTCGCGGCCGGATGAAACAGGCAGGTCGGATGGAACTGCATGAATTCCAGGTTGGCGACCGTGCCGCCGGCCCGGTGGGCCATGGCGATGCCGTCGCCGGTGGCAATGTCGGGGTTGCTGGTATAGGCGTAGACCTTGCCCGCCCCGCCGGTGGCCAGAAGCGTGACCAGGGCGTTAAAGGTGTTGACCCGATCGTTCTTGATGTCAAGGACATAAGCGCCGCAGCAATAAACCTCCCGGGTCTGAACCACCGGCCCTTTCTTGACCCGGGTGGAATGGGTGATCAGGTCGACGGCGATATGATCCTCGTAAATGGTGATGTTCGGGTGCGCTATGGCCTGACGGACCAGGGCCTGTTCGATTTCCCGCCCCGTCAGGTCCCGGGCGTGAACGATGCGGTTGTGGGAATGGCCCCCTTCCCGGCCCAGGTCCAGGCCGTCGCCGGCCGGGCCTATTTTTGTAAACTGGATACCCAGTGACGCCAGGTCCATAACCGCGTCCGGTCCCTGCCGGACGACCATATTCACCACCTCCCGGTTGCAGAGACCGTCTCCGGAAGCCAGGGTGTCTCTTATATGCGACTCAAAGGAATCCAGCCCGCTGATCACCGCCGCGATGCCGCCCTGGGCCCGGTTGGTGCTGCTGTCATCCACCCCCTTTTTCGTGACGATGCTGACCGTGCCGGCTTCCGCCGCCAGCAGCGCGAACTTCAGCCCGGCGATACCACTGCCGATCACCAGAAAATCCGTTTTTATTTCCATAACGCCGATCTTCTTTCTTTGACATCGTAATCATAACGGCAAAACGGTCATTTTCGACCGCCGAAGTACCGTCTACCCGCCTCTCACCCGGCATAAAACAGCCGTTCCAATCTGACGGGTGAAATAGCACATTTTCTTCTAATATACAAAATTTCATGGAAAATTCTCTCTTGAATAATGGCGTTTTCCATATTATGGTCAATTTTCGGTTGATTAACGAGGCAAAACATAAGGATGGACAACATGGCTTTTTCAATAGCACTGGCCGGCAAAGGCGGCACGGGCAAGACCACGGTCGCGGGAATGCTGATCGGCTATTTAATGGACAAAGGGAAAACGCCGATACTGGCGGTAGACGCGGATTCCAACGCCAACCTTAACGAAGTGCTGGGGCTGAAGGTGGCGGGAACCCTGGGGCAGGCCCGGGAGGAGATGAAAAAAGGGGTGGTTCCGGCCGGCATGACCAAGGATATCTTTATTTCCATGAAAATGGAAGAAGCCGTGGCCGAAGCCGACGGTTATGACCTGATTGTCATGGGCCAGCCCGAAGGGACCGGCTGCTACTGCGCCGCCAATACCCTCCTGACCAATTTCCTGGAAAAGCTGGCGGACAATTACCCCTGGATCGTCATGGACAACGAAGCCGGCATGGAACACATCAGCCGCCTGACCACCCGGAACGTGGATGTCCTGCTGATCGTATCTGATTCGTCCCGCCGCGGCCTGCAGGCGGCCATCCGGATTTACGACCTGGCCCGGCATCTTAACATCGGTTTTGAAAAGGCCTGCCTGATCATCAACCAGGTCCGGGAGGAACCGTCCGAAGAAGTCAGGGCCATCATCGCCGAAAGCGGGCTGACCCTGGCCGGCACTATCCCGGCCGATGACATGGTCTACACCTATGACCTGGAAGGCCGGCCCACCGTGGAATTGCCCCGAGATAACCCGGCCATTGTCGCCGCTTATAAAATATTCGACCGGATCATATGAACCGCACGGCCTGCACCGTTGCGCCATCATCTAAAAACGATCTCCCGGCCCGGCTGGTGCCCGGCGATCATATCTTCATTTATTATTTGAACGGCAGGGCCGATGCGCGCCGGGCTGATCTGGGCCCGCGCTTTGCCGGCAACTGGGAAGAAGAAGACTGCTCTTTTCTATTCTTCTCGGCTCCGGCGGAAGAGGAAATGCGGCGTTTTCTGATGGAGCGTCCGACGCTTTCCCTGGTCGACCGGTTTGACATGCCCTATCAGGAATGGCAGCCCGTGGAGGGGTTCCCCCTGAAGGCCGGGGGGCTTTCCATTTTCCCGCCCTGGGAAACACCGGACGAGACGGCGGACCATATTCCCCTGATTCTGGATCCGGGGCTGGTATTCGGCAGCGGGTTTCATGCCACCACTCACGACTGCCTTGAAGCCCTGTCGCTGATATGTTATTATAGTAACCGGAAAATCGAAACGGCCATCGACATCGGCACTGGAACCGGCCTGCTGGCCGTGGCCGCGGCCATGCGGGGCGTCGCCCGGGTCATCGGCGTCGACAACAATCAGCTGGCGGTGGAAACCGCCCGGCACAATGTCCGGCTCAACAACGTCGATGACCGGGTATTGATCATGAAAGGGTCCGCCCTGGAGCCGGCTTATCACCCGGCGGACCTGTTGATGGCCAACATCCATTGCGAGGTAATGGAGGCGATCATCGAAACGCCTGTTTTTTCCGGCTGCCGCTGGTTTATCCTGTCCGGCCTGCTGCGGACACCGGCCAGGAAAATCATCGCGCGGCTAAACGAATTATCGGCTGAAATTATAAAAGTATGGAATAATGACGAGATCTGGTATACCGTGCTGGGAAAACGGGGGGAGGGTTGCAACAACCCGGTCAAACGATAACCAATCAAGGTAACGGATGAATGATAGTCAAATCCTGGGGGTCAAGAGGCTCGATTCCGGTTTCCGGTCCGGAATACGTTAAATACGGCGGTGATACCACCTGTATTGAAATCACCACCAGAAGCAATGACATTATCATCATCGATGCCGGAACCGGCATCCGCCGGCTGGGCAATCGCCTGGTGGAACAGAAACTGTTCCATTATCATCTGCTGTTCACCCACGCTCACTGGGATCACCTGATGGGCCTGCCTTTTTTCAAGCCCCTTTTCCTGGACACGACGGTGATTGATGTTTACCGTTGTCCCGTCCCCGGGTCTTACGCCGAGCAGATGATCTCCAAGGTCATGACACCGCCTCATTTCCCGATCCGGTATGACGACCTGAAAGCCCGTATAAACTACAGGGACGGATGCCCCGATTCGTTCACCATCGGATCGGTAACCGTCACCCCCATTAATCTCAGTCATCCCGGGGGCGGCAGCGGTTACAAGTTCACCGAAGGCGGCAAAACTTTCGTGTTCCTCACGGACAACGAACTCGGGTATGTCCATGAAGGCGGGCTGACCTACAATGATTATCTGGAATTTTCAAAAGACGTCGACCTGCTGATCCATGACGCCGAATATACCCCGGAGGAGTACGACAACCAGATCGACTGGGGCCATTCCGTATATACCGACACCCTGTCCATGGCCCTGAACGCCAATGTCACCACCCTGGGGCTTTTCCACCTCAACCAGAACCGGACGGACAGACAGATGGACGCCATCCTGAATATCTGCCACCGCATCATCGACGAGCAGGGCAAACCCCTGCAATGCGTGGCCGTGGATTGCAACATGTCCTTTGAACTCTGATCCGGCGGCCCCTCGACATGACGACCCCTATGACCACCTGGGTTGAGCACGTCTCCCTTGTTCCCCCTTCCCTGTCCGACAATACCGCCGACGCCGACCGTCTGCTGGCGGCCTTGCGAAAAACATTCGGCATCGGGACGATCCCTATCGATATGTCCCTGCTGCGCCTTCTGCCGGACCGGCTCCGCCAGTGGGGTTACCGGGCCCGCTGCCTGGTTTTTTCCGACGGGTCGACGGCTCATCTGGCCGGGCTGACGGCGGCCGACGATCATCGGCCAATGGCCGGCCTGGCCGTGGATCTCGGCACCACCATGATCGCCATCCGGCTGATCGACCTTGGCACCGGCCGGGCCATGGCCGAGTCATCGTTTGAGAACCCCCAGACCGCCCGGGGAGACGATATCCTCACCCGCATCCATTTCGCCGAAGGCACCGACGACGGGCTGACGCGGCTCCACCGCCTGACCCTCGAAGGACTGAACGCCGCCGTCAGCGGCCTGTGCCGCGCCAATGGCCTGTCTGCCGAAGACGTCTATCTGGTGGCGCTGGCCGGCAACACCACCATGACCCACTTCTTTTTAAACCTGCCGGCCCGCTGGCTCATCCGTGAACCCTACATCCCCGTGGTCAATGAACCGGGGATCATCCGGGCCGCGGACCTGGGCATGGCCGTCAATCCCCTGGCCCGGGTGTATGTCTTTCCCAACATCGGCAGTTATTTCGGCGGGGACCTGGTGTCCGGGATCCTCTATTCCGGCCTGGCCCGCGGCGACCGGACCTGCCTGCTGGTGGACGTGGGAACCAACGCCGAAGTGGTCTTCGGCAACCGGGACTGGCTGATCGCCTGCGCCGGGGCCGCCGGTCCCGCGCTGGAAGGCGGCGTGACCTCCATCGGCGCCAAGGCCGGGCCGGGCGTCATTCACCGGCTGGCCCTCGATCCCGAAACGCACCTGATCACCACGGAGACAATCAACGGCCTGCCGCCGAAAGGCATCTGCGGATCGGCCCTCATCGACCTGGTGGCCGGGCTGTTTACCGCCGGCATTCTCGACATCCGCGGTAAGCTGACCGGAGACCGTCACGGCCGGATCGTTGACAACGACGGCATCCGGGAATTTGTCGTCGTTCCGGCCGAAGCCTCCGCCACCGGCCGGCCCCTGGCCCTGAGCCAGCCGGACATCGACAACCTCATCCGCTCCAAGGCGGCCATGTACACAATTTTGCGGACCCTGACGACCACGGTCGGCCTCTCGTTTGACGACATCGACACCTTCTACGTGGCCGGCACTTTCGGATCGCTTATCAATCCCCGGTCGGCCATCACCATCGGCATGCTGCCGGATCTGCCGATGGAAAAATTCACCGTACTCGGCAACAGCTCCCTGGAAGGCGCCGCCATGGTGCTGTCATCGCGCGGCCCGATCAGGGAAATTCCGGAAATCAAAAAACGGCTGACCTATCTGGAACTGAATGTCAACCAGGACTTCATGAACCGGTTCAGCGCCGCCAAATTTTTACCGCACACGGATGTCTCCCGGTTCCCTTCTGTAACCGTCCCCCGACAATAAGCGGAATGGCCCTAACAAATTCGGCCACCAGCCGTCAGACCGGATATAAATCTGATGATATCTCACCGGCAGGGTAAACGCGGACGGCGGACGGGCCGGGCAGCGGACAGACCTTTTCGCAGATGCCGCAGCCCACGCACAAATCGGTGATCACGTAGGGGCGCTTCAGGGTCAAGGCCGCGCCGCCGGCGCCGGTTACCACGACCTCGTCGAAGCGGATGGCTTTTTCGGAAGTGGGACAGTGCTCCTCGCAGACAATGCAGGGCGTGCTGGAAGCAAACGGCAGGCAGCGGTTACGGTCGAACACCGCCCGGCCGATAACAAAGGCGTGCTTTTCGGCCGGGGTCAGCCGTTTCAGGGCGCCGGTGGGGCAGACCTGGCCGCACAGGGTGCAATTGAATTCGCAGTATCCCAACCGGGGGACCAGCCGTGGGGTGAACACGCCGTCCAGCCCCTGTTCCAGCAATACCGGCTGAAGGGCGTTCTGGATACAGACTTTAAGGCACTCCCCGCAGCGGACGCAAGTTTTTAAAAAGTCTTCTTCGGCAAGGGCGCCGGGCGGACGCAATACCCGGCGGGACGGGTCTTTTGCAACGGCATCGATTTTCACCAGAAAGGGAAGTGTTATCCCGGTCAGGCCGGCGCCAATCAGGTGACGACGGGTCACATCCACCGGCGCCCTGTTGACCGGGGGGGTAAACCTGAAGGTGGTGATCTGCTTTGGACAAAATTCCAGACAGTCCAGGCAGAGGTTGCATTCCTCGGCCATCATGCGGCGGTCGTCGTCAAACGCGGACATACGGCACTCATGATGGCAAGCCTCACAATTTTTACAAGCAAGCAGCGGCTTGCGCCGGAAAAAAGAAAACCGGGAGACCAGGGCCAGCATGGCGCCCAGGGGACAGAGGTTCCGGCACCAGAAGCGGCGGCCCAGCAGCTCCAGGGCGAATACACCGGCCAGCATAACCAGGGAGACGGCCGGCCAGATGAATAACGATTGTTTGTAAGGCAGGATAAACGATTTGAAGGCATCATAAACCGGTTCGCTGACGGCCGTGGCCCAGCCCGGGCCATGGAAATATACGGCATCAAAACCGGCCGTGACCAGGGCGTTAAATAGAGGGTCCACGGCGATCACCATCCCCCGCACCAGCAGGGAAAAAGGATCGACCCATCCGGCCAGTTGCAGCCCGAAGGCTGCTGATACCAGGACCACCGTCAAAATCACATATTTGATGTGGCGCAATGGCCGAAGCGGCCGGCTGACCGGCCGGATGACGCGGGCGGTACCGTCCAGGAGCGTGCCCAGGGGGCAGATCCAGCCGCAGAAGACCCGTCCGAAAACAAGGGTCAGGCCGATGACTGCCAGGGCCGGCAATAGCAAGGGAATGACGGTCCGGGTGGCCAGGGTGACGGCGGCCGCGGCCAGCGGATCCCAGCGGAAAAAGAGATTAACCGCGTAAGGAATCGTATCCAGTCCGGTATAATCGGTCTGGCGGAACAGGAACAGGAACAGGGCCAGAAAGAAGATCTGGCACACCTGCCGCGCCCGGCGAAAAACCAACTTTTTATTCATCTGTTAACCACATCGTCACCCCGGAATCCGATCCGGTGTCCAGTTAAAATTGCCTGCCTCCCTACACTTCTGTTATCGTGCATTTTTCAAGACGCATCTCCCCCAGGCCCATCTCAAACGCCGCCACGGTCGAGGTGATGGCATCGGGCGTTTGCCCGAAAAGCGTCGTGGCGTAGGCGTCCGCGGCCACCGGATCGGTCGAAGCCAGAACCGTGTTGCGGATGCTGACGTCTTCGATTTTGCCGCCCTGGGGGCCGCTTCGAAGCAGCAGGCGGGTGGCGTCCACCACCGTCAGGGATGGACGGATAACCGTGTTCAGGTCGGCCAGGTTCCGGCCGATGTCATGATGGATCTGTCCTCGCCGGCCGCCGATGACGCCCATGATGTTTTTCATCCCCAGGGTCAGACCCGACAGGCCGTGATGTTTGGCCACGGGCACGTTGATGTAGCAGTCCGCCTCCAGGGCGTCCTTGTAGAACTGCCATTCCTTCAGGGCCTTGCCGCCTTCGATCTTCACCGGCACGAATTTGCGCTCATCGATAAACTCGCATTTGACGCGGGGGTCTTTGATTTTTTCCAGTTCCGGTTTGATGCCGCTGTTCTGGTAACAGCGCCGCTCCTCGTTGCAGGTCCGGTCAAACACCTGAACCGAGGCCGCGCCGGCGTCAAGGGCCAGGGTCACCAGGGCCCGCACCACCTGGGGATGGGTGTTGGCCGCCTGCTCCGGGGAGCGGTCCCAGCCGATGTTGGGTTTGACCACCACTTTCGCCCCTGGCTTGACGAACCGGCCCATGCCGCCCATTTTTTCGATGACGGCAGCCGTAATTTTAAAGTAGTCCTCCCCTTTTGAGACGATAATCCCGGATGGAGGTGAAGCGGACGTTCCGGCCATGGCCCGGGGGACCAGGCGGAAGACCGGCGCGGTGGTCATGATTCCGGCATACCAGAGGGCCACCTGTTTTAAGAATTCACGTCGATCCATGATGCCTCCTTTGTCAAATATGTTTTTAATGATTTTAAGTTATTTCTCCGCCATTACTCAATTTATTTCTTTGGGAGCATTCCCCGGGGCTTTTTCACATTCCGTCCGACCTGCCGGAACGTCCCCTTTCTTGATCCCGGGCCTGAAATTCATTGACACGTCGAACCGGGCTTGTGTATGCCTCTTGTATCTGTCGGCAAACAAAACCAACCTTTCTTCCGCGGGAGCAATCATGACGGATTTCCGAACCGTACCGATCTCATTTACCTCGGATGACCTTGTCCTCAAGGGCGTCCTCCATCTTCCGGAAACCCTGCCGGCCCCTTTTGTGGTGGGTTGCCACGGCCTGTTCGCCGACAAGGAGTCGCCCAAGCAGATCGCCCTGGCCCAGGCCTGCTGCCGGGCCGGAGTGGCCTTCTTCCGGTTTGACCACCGCGGTTGCCATGAGAGCGCCGGCGTTTTTGCCGAGGTCACTTCCCTGGCGGCCCGGTGCCGTGATCTGGCCGACGCCGTGGACATGCTGCGACAGCGGAAAGACCTGGGGCCTCTGACAGGACTGTTCGGCAGCAGCATGGGCGGCACGGTGGTGCTGGCTTCCGCCCGCCGCTTCATGCCGGTCCGGCTGGTCACAGTGGCCGCGCCCCTGGTCAGCGGCCCGGTCATAAACGCTATCAAACTATCCAACGACCCGGTGCTGGAAAAAATGCCCGCCCGGTTCTTTGAAACCGCCCTGCAGTTTGATATCAGCCGGGAGGTGAAAGGGCTGCACGACATTCTCATCGTTCACGGCGACGCCGATCAGGTAGTGCCTTACGAAAACGCCGAGCGGCTTTTCGCGGCCTGCGACCGGCCCAAAAAGCTTCTCCGCCATAAAAACGGCGATCACCGCATCACCGACCCGGGCCACCAGGAGGAGTTTCTCCGGCAGGCGGCGGCGTGGCTGACCGGGAAGATATAAAGCGAGGTCGCGGGTTCAGGTGTTCAGCGCCAGGGAGATGATTTCTTTCAAATCCTTCAGGCTGAACGGTTTGGGCAGGCTACCGCAAAAGCCGTAATCAGCATAACTGGCCAGCACGGGATCGGAAAAATAACCGGTGGTAACGATCACCCTGGCCGATGGATCAAGCGCCAGCAGTTTGCCGATCGCTTCCTTCCCCCCCATTCCCCCGGGAATCGTCAAATCCATGATCGCCAGGTCAAAGGGCTTTCCGTTTTCCATGGCCGTTGCGTATGTTTCCAACGCTTCTCTTCCGTCGGCGGCGGTTTCCACGGCATACCCGAGGCTTTCCAGCATGTGGGTCGCGGTCTTTCGCACCAGCACCTCATCGTCCATGAATAAAATGCGGCCGGAAGCGCGGTAACTTTCTACCGCCGGCGACGGGGTTGCCGTCCGGCCGGCGTGTCCGGCCATATCGGCGGGAAGAAAAAGGGTAAACACCGTGCCTTTATCCGGAACGGACTCGATGGTGATATGTCCCTTGTGCTTGCGGATAATGCCGTGAACAATGGCCAGCCCGAGTCCGCTGCCGGCGCGCTTGGTGGTGAAATAGGGATCGAATATCCGGCCAATGATACTGGCCGGGATTCCGGTCCCTTCATCCCGGAAGGTCAATTTGACGCAATCACCGCTTAAGTCCGGGGCCTCGGGCTGACGGACATCAGCGACATTCCGGGCCTGAACATGAAGCGTCCCGCCGGCAGGCATGGACTCCCTGGCGTTGATGGTCAGGTTGGCGATGACCTCCTCCAGTTGCCCCTTGTCGGCTATTGCCGGCCATAAATCCGCGGGCAGATCGAAACGGGCGGCCACGTTTCCGCCGGCCAGATGGAAGGTCACCGTGTCACGGATATGCTGTCGCAGATCTACTTTTTCGAGAACGGGCTGGCCTCCCTTGGCAAAGGTCAGCAGCCGGCTGGTAAGATGACGGGCCTGCTCCAGGGCCTGATGGGCGGTCTGCAGCGCGGCCAGAGCCGGGTGGTCCGGTGGCAGACGAATCTGGGCCAGTTCGATATTGCCGAATACGCCCGTCAGCAGATTGTTAAAATCGTGGGCAAGACCGCCGGCGACCGTTCCCAGGCCCTCGAGCGTCCGGATTCGCTGCCGCGCCCCTTCCGCCCGCCTGCGTTCGGTAATGTCACGGCCGCTGAAAAACAGAGCATAAGGTTCTCCCCTGTCCGTAAAAAGGCATTTGCCCAGGGTCTCCAGCCATCGGTAGGAGCCATCCGCGCAACGGTAGCGATATTCGACGGATGCCTGTTTCCCGGGCATCGGGTTGTCAAGAATCGTGGCCAGTTCCCGTATCACCGAATCATGGTCTTCGGGATGAACAAGATCGGTGGCGGTCTTTCCCAGCATTTGTTCCGGCGTATAACCAAGAACGTCATGGGAACGGCTGACGTAGGTGAGAACCCCCTCAAGGGTTGCCATGGACACAAGGTCCACCAGATGGTCATTGATGTTCTGCAAAAGCGTGTTTTTTTCACGCAGGATCTGCTGGATGCGAAGGCGGGTAAGAAAACCGCCCAGTATATCCGCCGCGGTCTTCAGCAGCGAGATTTCCTCCTGGCGCCATTCGCGCCGGGAATGAATTTCGTCAAAACCGATGAATCCGTACCAGCGACCGTCGACAATAAGCGGCAGGACCAGTATGGAGAGAACGCCCTGCGATTCCAGAAGATTCCTTTCGCCTTCGGGGAAATCGCGGACATGCCCGCAGACAGGGATCCCCCGGGAGAGCTGCTCCCGCCAGCGCTCCATGCCCCGGGCATATGGCGCCTGCCGCAGAAGGAGGTTATCGATTTCCGGCCGCACACCCGGGGCGCAGGATTCATGGGTCTGGCGCGCGCACAGTCCATCGGCCGGATCATCAACATTCTCGAAAATATAGACTCTTGACGCGTCCGTTGCCAGACGGAGATGAGTAATGGCTTCGTTGAGGGTTTCATAACCGGCATCGGGTTTGAGCAGGCAGGCGGAGGCCAGGGCGATGGTTTCCTCATACCGCAGTTGCCGCTGCAGCGCGTCTACCGCTTTTTTACTGTCCATTGACGCAATCCCACTGTTGTAATGACGCTGCCCGACCGGTATCGTCCATCAGGGTATCGGGCCATGCCCCTTTAAAGGCCGTCAAGCCCGAGCCGCTTCAGGGTTTCTGTCTCAGGGACTCCTGTTTCCCGGTTCCAGCCCTGCTCCCGGTAATAATCGGCGATCATTTCTTCGATCATCTCGCTGGTCAGCGGCGTTTCCGACACATATTCCTTGAATCCCGGGTCCGCTGTCCACCGTTCCGGCGCCGTATCGGCTGTCCGGCCGATGCCTTCCCGGAGGTTTAACATTTTATATAACGTCCAGACCCGCTCGGCCCGATGCCGCAATTGCTCAAGATCGGTGGGAATGCCGGTCACCGCCTGGTAAAGGGCGGCGCATCGCCCGGCATTGTAAAACCGGTTGATCTGACCCCGGGCGCAGATGCCCAGCGATCCCAGCATGGCAAACCAGCGGTGGGAATACGCCAGAAGCGCGCCGACTTTCAGGCCGGGCCGGCCGTCAGGTTTTTTTGCCAGGATGTCATCAATCGCCGGATCGGGAACGCCCATCCGCTGCAAATGTTTCGGGAACATATCCAGGGGACGTTTGGCAAAATAGGTCGGGGAACCGCCGGAGCCGACATGAGGCCCCCGGGGCTCGAGGACCTGCCCCAGTTCCATGGTACCGAACAGGTCCCAGGGCAGAGCCGAATCCGGACCGGTATAGGGATGAACGTTTTTGATCAGGGCCGGCGCGCAGGCAGCGGCCGCGTCACCGTATGCCGCCAGCATTCCGGCAAAGCCCCGGGCCAGAACGTCCCCCACGCCCTCACGGCCGGCGATCCTGGCCGCCCAGGCCAGCATGGACGGCAGGGAATTGATGACGACCGGCGGATCGTTTGCCGCCGCGGGCAGGATGCCTTGTTCAAACAGGGCCGCGGCAAAGCGCATGACCCCGAAAAATTCGAACATGTCCAGCCCGAAATCATCCAGCGCGGCGATCAGTCCGGCCGCTTCGCGGTAATCCGTAAACCCGTACATAAGCGGCGTGAACAGATTGACGGCGGAACTGGAGCGGATAATTTTTCCGGCCAGCGGGCCGTCGGGTATTTCGACCAGGTCCTTGCAGCCGATCGGGCAGGAGACGCAGGCCAGCCGGCGCTTCCGGATCTTCTCATATAATTCCGGCGGCACCACCGGAAACGTCTTGAGCATGCCCAGGCGCTGCCAATCCTTCAGGTGCCGGTAACGCCGGATCTCTTCCGTCAGTTCGTTTCTCAACCGTTGGTACGGTTTATCATCCGCGACGCCAATGCCGCCCGCCCCCTGGACGGTAACAGCCTTCAGGTTCTTTGCCCCCATGACCGCGCCGAACCCGCCACGGCCCAGGGTGGACACCCCATCCACATAGGCCATGGAAAAGGTCGAACGGTTTTCTCCGGCCTGACCGATGGCGATAATACCGCTTTGACCTTCCGTCCACTGACTGATCAGCCGGCCGGTTTCGGCTATGCCTTTTCCCCACAGACCGGCGGCGTCCTTTAACTGAACGGTATCGTCAATGATCTCCAGATAGACCGGGTGATCGCTTTGGCCGGTGATGATGATGTGGTCGTAACCGGCCTGTTTCAGGCGGCAGCCGAAGGTCATACCGCCGGCTCCGCACCAGCCGACGGCTCCGGTGGCGGGAAACTTCGTGACCCCGTACACCCGGGATGAAGAGGGCACGTCGGTTCCGACCAGTGGCCCGGCGCCCAGAATAATGGGATTATCCGGCGAGAACGGATCGGTGCCCGGCTTGATGGCGTCAAGAGCCAGGCGGAAGCACAGGCCCAGGCCGCCGATAAAGTCCCGCGCCAGACGAGCGTCCAGGGGTTCCCGGTGGATCCGGCGCCGGGTCAGATCCACATGCAGTATGGTTCCGGCAAAACCGCCCGCCAGGGTCATGGCGGCCCCTCCTTCCGACCCTGCCTGACCAGGGCGCCGTAAAAACAATTATCGGCGCAGACGCCGCACTGCACGCAGGTGTTCAGAAAAACAACCGTGCATCCCGTTCCGGACAGGGTCACCTTCAGTCCGGCCGCGGCCAGTGAAAACCGGCCGTCATAAAGCCGGGAGCAGGCCAGCAGGCAGCGCAGGCACCCCGCGCACAGATCCGGGTTGATTTGAATTGGCCAGTGACTCATGATGCCCGCCTGATCACGGTGACAATAAATTGATATGAATAATTTTTTTTTATTTCATTATGGTAAGGGAAAAACAAAAAGTCAACGTGTACCTGGGGCGCCCCAGCCGGCAGACAGAAAATGGCCGACGGATATGGGCGGCGAAGGTACCGGAAATCCGGGCGACGTCTTGACAGGGACGAACCGACTGTTTAGGTTAAGCGTACCATAAAGATTCAAAATAAAGGAGTGCTCTTCATGACCAAGCCGGCCACTACATTAGATATATTCAAGCTGCTGGACCATTCCAACTGCCGTGAGTGCGGCGAGAAGACCTGTTTTGCCTTTGCCGCCGGCGTCTTCAAGGGCACCCGCCGGCTGGAGGAGTGTCCCCGGCTGGACCGGGAAACCATCCGGCAGTTCGCCGAAGCCCACGGCCTCCGGCAGGCGCCGGCCGCGACCCCGACCGACGAGCGGGAAAACGCCATCGACGACCTGAAAAAAGCCATGGCCGGTCTCGATCTGGAAGAAGCGGCCCGACGGACCGGCGGACAGTTCGCCGGCGGCAAACTGACTGTCAGAATTCTGGGCAAGGATTTCGGCGTCGACAACCAGGGGGCGCTCTACGCCGATATCCATGTTAACCCCTGGGTGGCCGGCCCTTTTCTGGATTACGTGCTGTTCGGCAAAGGCGTTCCGCCGACAGGGCAATGGCTGTCCTACCGGGAACTGAAAAAAGGCCGCGAAGGCTACCCGCTGTTTAAGAAACGATGCGAGGATGCCATGAAGCGGGTAGCCGACGTCTATCCCGACCTGTTTGACGACATGGTTCATCTTTTCAGCGGCCGGCAGGTAGAGCAGCAGTTTCAATCCGATATCTCCGTTGTCCTTCATCCCCTGCCCAAAGTGCCGATCATGATCTGCTACTGGTTTCCCGAAGAAGGCATGGAATCGACCCTCAACCTCTTCTTCGATAAAAGCGCTGAAGAGAATCTCTCCATCGGCTCGGCCTTTGCCATCGGCGTGGGGCTGGCCCAGATGTTCACCAAACTGGCCCAGCGCCACGGGGTCACCGTTTAGCTGCTCTTACCGAAATGCCGCGTCATCGGGTGCCGCTCCCGTAAGAATCGTGTCAGAATCGGAGACAGGATCGGGAAAAATCTCCAGGGGGCCGGATCTGACTATATTTCATTATAATTAAAAATCATCTTGACTATTTTTCATTAGAGCCCGATTTCCGCCTCCTCCCTGGCAGGAGACCTGAAGGTTTCCTATAACTCGATTCAGTCCTGGCTGTCCGTATTTGAAACTTTTTTTCTGACGTTTTCCATTTCACCCTGGACGGCGAAAATTTCCCGGGCCATCCAGAAAGAAAAAAAGGTTTATCTGTGGGATGCCCCGCGCATCAAGGACCCGGCGGCACGTTTCGAAAATATGGTGGCGCTGGAACTCTTCCGGGCCGTTTCCTGCTGGAATGACCTGGGGCACGGGGACTTCACGCTTCATTTCATTAAAAACAAAGAGCGGCAGGAAGTCGACTTTCTGATCGCCGAAGGGAACAAACCATTACTGATGGTCGAGGCCAAACTGTCCGACACGCAGCCCTCGGCTGCGTTAAAAAAATTTCAGGCCGCCCTGGAAATCCCGGCCGTGCAATTGGTTGAAAACGGAGACGGCTTTAAAATAATACCCAACGACATTCACCGTATCCTGGTGGCCCCGGTTTTTCAATGGCTGGCTACGCTGCCGTGAGTGGATAAAGATAAAATCTTAAAGAGCTTCCTATCTAAAATTCTTTTAGATGTTAGATCGTTAAACCATCAGCGGCAGAAACTACTAACAAAATCCACATTGTTTTTTCCCGCAAATATTCTCGCCAACTTTATTTTCTTCTATTGCAAAGAGTTACGGCTTCCATAATTCATCAACTCATCATTCTGGCATATTGGATGCTCTCCCAATAGGCAAACCGGGTAACACGATTACAGTGCTTAAAAAAGGGAGGACACCATGAAAAAAGCAACACTGACCATTTTATCGTTTCTGGCGGTATGCATCGTTTTATTCGGGTGCGCACCCAGGAACACCCTGCACAACCAGTCGCGCATGGCTGCAACCGTTGAGGTTGCTGACAGACCGGAACTGCCCTTTGAACTCGCGTTGACCTATTACCGGGAAGGATTTTATCAGAAAAGCGCCGAATATTTTGAGAAGGCTGCATCTTTATATCACAAAGACGACAACAAGGATGCCGAACGGCGCTGCATGGTAGCTGCTGCAAAAACATACTTAAGATGTTCGCAAAGAGACCATTTTGTAAAATGCGCTTATCATCTGGATAAAATAATTGGGCATCGGCAGATGCCTTCAGGCGATGAATGCACTCTGCTGAACCTGGCGGCAACCATGCAGGGCCTGCCACTGCCCTATCCTGTCAAGGACGGAGTGTGGCAGGAAATTCTAATCCAATAAATTCGGAGACAAACTCCATGAAAACCAAACCAATAGATACCATCACGATATTGACACTGCTCATCCTTACTGCCAGTTCGGCTCTGGCCATGGAAATATCCGGCGATCTGGTTTTTATGACCGTTCGGGAAATGGGTGAAAACCAGGGCAGCTATCTTGAAGAAATCACCCCGTTAAAACAGCATCGAGAAGTCATTCAAAACAAGATGGCCCAGTTGAAATCGCAGATACTGGACTTGGCTTCGGACACATCGATGTTTGACAGGAAAAACCTGGAAGCGCAATTTGCCAAAAATCTTGCCGTATATATCAAAGATATTTCCAAAGAGCTTGAGATTACCGGCAAATATGCAAGCATCCACGCCACAACTCTCTATTCATTGCTCGACAGCCTGGAACAGGAAGGAGGCGCAATTAACGAACAAGCCGTAAATGAAATGATCAACAGATCCAAACCGGTTTTGCAGAATTCCCGTGATCTTTATTTAACGCTGGCGCCATACCAGGACACCATCAAAGATCCGGTTATTCTAAACGAACTACAACATGCCGGCCGACTGGCACGGGAAATTGAGACATATAACTCCCTGCTGCAAAAAAACAACAGCAGCGATACCTCTTTTTCCAGAAAAAAGCTCATCTTAAAGATACAAGATCTGACGGAAAGATTTAACGCCATTGCCTGCGAGTCCGACATACTGAAGGCTATTGTCACCGAAGAAGCCACCACCCTTCAACTGGTCAGCCAGATTGCTTCATATGAATTGATTCAAAGCGCCTTTTCCGGCGGCAGCGAGTTCGCAGGGGATATGACGACGAACACGCTTGGCCCCATTAAGGAAAACATTGAAGATATCCGGGAAAATATAATGTTCATCAGCAACTCCGTCAGTCAACCGGACCAGGGCACCAGCCGCAGCCTCGGAAGCCGGCCCAGCTTTCCCAACTCATGGCCGGCGGACAATAACTATTAAGGGCGAGGTGAAAAAATGAAAAGAATCACCGTAATCACAACCTGGTTAGTCATGATGTTGATGGCATCGTTTCCTGGTTTCTGCGGCTGCGATTGTGACTCCGATCCGCTGGTTCAACGATGGGTCCAAGAAAAAAACGGCGCTGCCATGAAAATGGTCAAGGCCTGGGCGCATAATGCCCCAATGAGCGAACTGGCCCCCGCCGGGGCCATCATCTTGAGCCACCAAATTTATATACTGGCAAAATGTAAGGACAACGAAAGCTTTCTGGAAAACAACCTCTTTCTGGGTAATGGGGCAAGCAGGCAGGGCGGTCTCGAATTGTTGCCGGCCTTGATTATTGAAAAGATGACCGGGCAGGAATTCTTTTCCCCCATCCCCCTTTTTGAAAGCAAGAAATAACGGAGAAAAGCATGAAATTATTTCACTCAATTGGTTTTTCATGGCCCCGATTCAAAGAAAGCATTTATTCCCACATGTTATATATTTTAATCGGTATCGGTATTGCCGAGATTTGCGCATACAAATTTTGGACAGGAGGCGAATCGATATTTAATGCGCCGCCGGAGATATTTCCCGGCATCACTGCCGCCTGGCAATGGATCTACATCATGGTCGGGCCGACCCTATTCGCTCTCTTCCCCATGGCCTGCGTGTGCCTGTGGTCAGTCTGGAAACTGATCGCTGAATTGCGGATGTCGGATGATCGGATTTTACGTAAAGCCCGGGAGTGCTTTGGCGACAATTTTCAACAGTTGTATTACGGGCAGTTCAACGGAATCAACTCCTTTAAGTCGGAAAAAAGGCTTTGTCAGATGCTGTCCAGGTTTTCAAACAACCGCCGGGAAATCGTCGACAGGTTATTCAAGCGATCCGGTCTTCATAAGCCCCACTGGGAAAAAGCCATGGTTGCCGTTCCCAACGGACCATCGCTGGCTTACAAGGATTTTGTCCTGCGCATCTCAATAGATCCGAAGCCTCCATCCGCTCTCTATTTTTATCTTCTGGATATTATCCAGAATCTCGCTGGCACCTTCGGCTTTGCGGGAACAGTGCTGTCCCTGATGGCCACCATGGGCAGCATGTCTGTGGACATGAGCCAGGCGGAGATGATCAACGTGCTTCTTCAAAAGTCTTCCGCCGCCTTTGGCAGCACGGCCGTAGGGATTTTTATATCCGTACCCGCCTATATTGCCTCAAAAATTTTCAGGCGCTTTTTTCCGCAGGAATCGGACAATAAACCGGGTATTGAGGAGCAGATGCTCCTTGACGCGCTGGTGGCGCAGAAGTTCTCAACACAACAGCACATGACACAAAAGGAAATCATCAATGATTAACAAAGATCTTGGCATGGATATTTTTGCCCTGTCGCTCATGGTTTTCCTCGTTACCACGGGCGTCCTGATGATCAATATTCAAACCGAAAGCGTCAAGACCGAGTTGGTACGTATCCAACTCTCCCAGGGCGACTCTGAAGGTGACAAGGCCGCCGGAGTACCTGAATACGTCATCCTTTCGGCGCGGAAAACAGATA
Organism: Thermodesulfobacteriota bacterium; assembly: GCA_040753795.1. Lineage (NCBI taxonomy): Bacteria > Pseudomonadati > Thermodesulfobacteriota > Thermodesulfobacteriota bacterium. The sequence goes on along the minus strand of JBFMDX010000010.1, from coordinate 116,543 downwards.
AAGGCGGCCAGCTTTATATTGAGAACAAACCTATATCATTCGATCATTTGAAACAAGCCCTGACGACATATCGCCAAAAAGGAAAAACCGTACTGATCACCCGGTTTGATAAGGCCCTTTCCCATGGTGAATATGTCGCCATACTGGATGCCGCCAAACAAGCTGGAATCCAAGCTATTTACGATACATACGAAAAGGCCAAAACGCCATGAAAACCAAATCCATTGTATGCGTATTGTCCTTTCTCGTGACCCTGTATATACTCACCGGGACATCGCACCGGATCACACCGGATAAAAACGAAGATGCGCATAAGATATTGAACACAGAGCAAAAAATAGAGAAACCGTCCCTGTCTCACCTCTCTCCAGATGCCAGCAAACCGGAACAAATGGTGGTAGTACAGACCTTACCGGCCGCTCTTGCTGCCGCCATCGCCGTTTCCGAAAAAGCTCCCAAGATCAAGGCTGCCCCACCGCTACAGGAACCACCCGTCCCTCCAAAAGCAGTTTCTACTCCTCCCATGCCTAAACCTGTGCCCCATTCCTCCACCCCTGAACCGCCTGTGTCACAATCCAAAAAAAAATTGGCCGTCCAAAACAATTCGGCTATGCAGATGGAACAACAACCCAAGCCCGCGAATCTGGCGCCAAAAACTATCAGTATAAACCAGGAGCAGAGCGCCATCGGCAGCCGCCTGCAAAAAGAGGGAAAAAAGCTGCCGATCATTGAAGCCAACTGGAGCAGCATCGGGTTTGACGAATACCTGAAGATGATAAAGCAGATCGGCGGTCATCTGTTTGTCGGTGATACGATGAACCAGAGTATTCTGGCGGAAGTCGAACTTCATTATTATAACAGCCATTACCGCTTCCTCAAGTTCCAGGAACCGGGGGAACTCAGTCAACTGGCCCTGTTCCGCCCCCGTGAAATAGCGGATGAACCACTGGTCACCGAAATCCTGAGCACAGCATTTGAAAAATGGCCGGACAGTCCCAATCTGGCCCTGGTGGTGCTGCTGCCATCCCGCATCGAAACCGGTTTTCTGGGCAGTTTGAAACAATACCTGGAATCAAATGATTACGGCATGGAAAGCTTCGATATTGTCAGGGGAGAATATTTCATATCCGGCGACGATCTCGGCCTGAATATTAAGACAGCCGTCAACCGGACAACGAATCAAGTCGTTAGCCTGGGACTGAAGGTGCTTATCTAAAGGAGAGAAAGAATGATTAACACGCTATTCAGAATAGCAGGGCCGGGTCTTGCCATCGGGATGCTCATGTCGTCAATAACCGCCTCGGCTATTGCCGAGGATGCGGATACGCTTTATATGCGTTTTCTAACCCAGCAGATGATGATCGCCAAGATTCAGGAGCTTAACCACGAGCCTGCCGCCGAATCATTAAAAGCCACCTTGGCAGCAGAGGCAAGAACGGCCGGCATGGCAATTCCAGAATGGTTTTATTCAAAAAGCCAGAAAGACTGTGAAGATGATTCGTCTGATCAAACAATCGCATCGGCACAACAGCCCCGGACAGGAATAGACCAACACATTGAAAACGCCTCAAAAGAATACGGGGTTAACCCGGCTTTAATTAAAGCCGTCATACGGGCGGAAAGCGGCTTTGACCCCTCGGCTGTATCACATGCCGGCGCCAAAGGCCTGATGCAGATCATGGACAGCACCGGTAGTGAAAACGGCCTGACCGATCCGTTTGATCCGAAAGAAAATATTCACTGCGGAACCCGTCTTTTAAAAAAATATCTGACCAAATATCAGGCATTAGACAAAGCGCTGATCGCCTATAATGCCGGAGAGAAGTACATTCATCAACCCTACGCCAAGTTGCCCGCCGAAACTCAAAACTATATCCCCAAAGTCATCCAATACTACCGGGATTATGCGCCGGAATATGAGGAGGGAAAAGAAAAATTGGCAAAAATTGCAAGGCAATAGGCACAAAAATCATGTTGACACACAAAAAAGGTTTTGTTATGGGTATAACTAATTGAAAAGCTTGTAATCCTTTACTATTAGCCGTCTGCGGATCAGGGGGATCGCGTATATTTAACGACACGAGGATACGGCTTGCCTGAAACGGCCTCCCCGGATAATCAGTAAGAGTACGTGCCATGACCGGACCGAACGAGGAATGCACACAGGAACAGGGCCACGATATCGCTTGCCTTGAATCGCTTGAATCGCATTCCGCCCAAGCCCTCCGGTCATACTGGATCACCAGCGTTGAGCAGTTTGTCGCCTCGGCCGCCACGGACCAGGGCCGAAGGGGCCTGAACAAGCTCCTTGCCGGCAATCCCGCTTCCCTTGATGAACTGCTTCAGGAATCGCAAAAAATTCTGGGATCTCAGCGTTACGAAGCGCTAATCCAGGCCCGTCCGGGAGGTCCCCTTGGCGCCCGGTTTGATGAGACGCAATTCAATACGGATTCAGACAACGGCAACGGAGGGGCGGCATGAGGATACCCGGTCAGACACCTCTTTCATCTCTTGCGATATCACCGGACCAGGTCCGTTTGCTCCAGTCCTTGTGGATTGAATCGGTTGAAGAGGCCATCGCCCTTATCGCCGCCCTGTCGGACAAGCATCAAAGCAGCGAGGCAATCGCGCTGCGCGCCCTCTCAACCAATAACTTTGCCGCCGCTGTCCCATCAAATCGTCTGGCCCTGCTTCGCCGGCCGCAACGGGGGGGCCTTCTGGGTTGCCTCCTTGACCCGCAAATGGTTGATATCTATCGCGCGGAAGGACGCCTGCGACCATCCCGTCCGTTGCCTGCCGGCGCCTTTGATGATCGCCTGCCGCCGGCCGTCCGCCTGATGGATCGCCTGCCGCCGGCCCGCGACCAGGGGGAGCGCGGCACTTGCGTTGCTTTCGCCACCGTTGCCTTGCGCGAATTCCTGCTCACGCCGCCGGAGCCCCTGTCTGAGCAATTCCTTTACTGGGGATGCAAGGAGCTGGACGGCAGCCCGGATCCCGGAACCGCCCTTCACACCGCCATGACGGTTCTCCAGGAATACGGGGTATGTCAGGCCTCGGCCTGGCCATATAACCCCATGCAATCGGCCACCGAAGGCCAGGGGCCGCCCCGGTCTGATCCACAGGAAAAGGCCAAACGCTATCGCCTGCCTTCGGCCCGTACCGTGGAGCCGGGGCTCGTTCAGAATTACAAGTACGTCCTTGCCGGCGAGAACGGTCAGGGCGGAATGCCGGTAACATTCGGGACGCTGGTCTTCGACAGCTGGTATTGTTCGGCAGAAACAAATCGCACCGGCAAGATTACGCTGCCCCTTCCCGGCGAAGAGATCGTGGGCGGACACGCCATGTGCGCGGTGGGTTACGTCGATGATGATACGGTTCCCGGCGGCGGCTACTTTATCGTCCGCAACAGCTGGGGACTCGGCTGGGCGCCGGACAGCCCGGAAGCTCCCGGCCATGCGCTGCTGCCATACGACTATATTGAACGTTTCGCCGTGGAAGCGTTCACGGGTCCGCCCAGCGCTCCTGTAAAGGAAGTAAAAATGGAATCGCCGGAGCCGGAATGGCGTGAATTTGTTCGCGTACTCGAAAGGGAGGGCCGCGACCTGGATCGCCGCCTGCTCAAGCCCGGCACACGGGTCCTGTATCATCCCCGACAGCCGGATGTTTTACGGGAAGACACCCCCGAAAACCGCCAGGAATTTCTGCGACTGAATCGGGCCTGGACCCCGGAACTCAGGGCGAGCCTCTGGTTTCCTGCCAGAGCCGACTGGCCCGACAGGTTTGTCGGCGATCTGGCCCGCAAACAATCCGCCAGCCAGAAATTTTTTGCCGCAATCGAGGAAAACCTCAAGACCGCCGTGGGCGCGGCCTTCCCCGACATCAACCTGCCCACGGCCGCGTCCCTGCTGCCATGGCAGTCCCATATCCGCCGTTTCACTCAGGAATCCGACCTGACCGACGGCCTCCGGCATGCGCTCCTGGCACAAACCGGGTGCCCGCCGGACATGAAACCGCCCCGGGAGTGGATGGCGGCCCTGTCGGCGGTTAATTCCCTCCGCATCTATCGAATAAAGTCTATTCCCGCGGATATCCGGATCGTGGCCGCGTTTATTACCCCGGTTAAATTGCAGCCGGACCAGCCGCCCTCCTTTGCCAGGCCTGATGCCGCAACCATTCAAGCCGTGCGCGACCTCGTCGCGCGACAAGCTGACACCGCCGCCGGCCGCAAGCCGGTCTATAGCTTTTTTACCCTGGGTTCCGCCTTGCCCTGGCCGGAAGACATAAAAGGCATGGCAGCGGGCGACCATTGCATCCTTTTGAGTTGTTTCAATAACGATGACCTGTGGCAGACAACCACCCCGCCCTTCTTTGCCACGCGCGTGTCGTTCCGCAACTTTCTTGACCGCATGGCGCCCCTTACCTGGCAGGAACGGGTATCAACAGTTAAAACCGTGGTGGACCGCCGTATCGCCGACGGATATGAGGCCAACATCACCGTTGAAAAAATCGCCGGGGAGACGCACTATCGAAAAACAACGGTCCGTGACGCCTTCCTGGCCATGCAGGAGGTCAGCCGGGACACTTACCTGGTCGAACAGTTGAAGGGGGGGGCCATTGCCATTCGCCGCCGTCGCCCGGGTGATCAGTCAAAACTGACGCCTGCCTCATTTCATCGGGGTTTCCTGCGCCGGCACTTCCTGCTGTTTGTCAGCGCCGGCGTCGGCGTCAGCGGCCTGGCGTTAAAAAGCATGATAAACATCGGCGGCGTTACCGGCTTCCTGCTTATCGTCTTTTTGGTATATGGAACTGGGCTTGTTCAAGCGCAGATAAACCGACGTGCATCGGAAGAAAAGGAGTGATAGACCATGGGCAAGTTGAATGAAAACCTGTCTGCTGTACTGGCAAAAATCGCCGCATCGCTCGGCATGAAACCGTCCCAGGCCAAACATTTGGAGCTGATGGAACAGAAACTGTCGGCCGCCCGCGCCGGCAACATGGACCAGCTGGAAACGTTGAAGGATGAAATCCGCAGGCTGGAAAACCGCGCCGTTCAGAAAAAAAAGGAGTCGGATGCGGCCCGCGGCGATATCAAGCGGATGCTGATCCGCGAAATCGAGCAGACCTTCCGCGACCTTGACCGCCTGAAGGGGCGGGAGACCATCATCACCGCCAACGTGGACCGCATCTCCCTGGCGCTCGCCAAGGTTCACGAGCTTGTCGCGGCCCAGTCCAGCGGCATCCAGGAAGGGCAGTTGGATGACATCGCCCTGGATCTTCAGGGTATGTTCGGACAGCTCAAGGCTTCCGACCGCGAAGCTCGCGACCTTGAGCGGGAAAGCTATGAAGGGCCGGAGCGCGCCGCCATGGATGTGTCCCAACGGGTCGGCGAACTGGAGGGGACCAAAGAGACTTCAGCCGAGCTTTCCGAATCAACGCTTCAACGCTTAAAAGAACTGGAGACAGATCGCTGATGAAATGCACCAAGTGTAACCAGGAAATACAGAGCGGCTGGAATGCCTGCCCGGCCTGCGGACAGAAGATAGCCAAAAAACATATCTGTCAGGGCTGCGGCAAAGAACTCGACCTGTCTTTTCAATTCTGTCCTTTCTGCGGAAAAGCAGCATCCGCCCAAGGGGCAGCAAATGGAAAATCCCTTCTGCCGGACTTCCTGGAACCAATCGCCGACGCCACCTATGCGCGGCTGGGCGGTTTGAATGCCGGCAGCGAGGCAGCCCAAAAGCGCCAGAAGGAGTGGGTGGAGAAAGGATATCCCCTGGAAATCAGGCTGAAAGAAACGGGGATCGTCCTGCGGCTGGTTCCGCCGGGAGAGTTCCTCATGGGTTCTTCCGATGATCCGGAAGCCCAAGCTGACGAGAAGCCGCAGCATAAAGTGACGATCGCCTCGCCCCTCTATGTGGCTAAGTTTCCTGTTACCCAGCAGCAGTGGCAGGTAGTGATGGGTCAGAACCCTTCTGCCTTCCAGGAAGGTGATACGGATAATAATCCTGTTGAAAGCGTGTCTTGGGATGACTGCCAGGCTTATTTAAGTCGTCTGAATAATTTATATGATCTATTGGGCCTGGGATCAAGCAAGGTGCGCCTGCCTACCGAAGCTGAGTGGGAATATGCCTGCCGTGCCGGAGCCGTAGCTTCTCGTTATGGCAAACTTGATGATATCGGCTGGTTTGAGGATAACAGCGGCGAAACGACGCACCCGGTGGGAGAAAAGAAAGCCAATGCCTGGGGATTGCATGACATGATCGGCAATGTCTGGGAATGGTGTGAGGACCCCTGGCATGAAGATTATAAAGGCGCACCGCAGGACGGCAGCGTTTGGACGGCTTGGGCGTACGTCGGAGCGGCCCGCGTCCTGCGCGGCGGCAGTTGGAACAGCAGCGGCAGGAACTGCCGGTCGGCCTACCGCGGCAGGAGCCGGCCGGGCAACCGGGACGTCAGCAGCGGCTTTCGGGTCGTGCTGGACTTAAAATAACCCTTTGGATTTTGCCCTTTTACCCTTTGTTTTTGGGGTCCAGGGGCGAAGCCCCTGGTCGACGGCAAAAATGGCCGCTCGGCATGGAGAGAAGAATATGGCGCAAGAGTTGAAAGTCATTCAGGACTTCTATGACTTCACCCTGTGGCTCATCAGTCATACGGAGAAGTTCCCGCGCCATCATCGCTACAGTCTGGGGCTGGCCATGGAGAATCGCCTTCAGCGGATTCTGGAACTGCTTCTGCGGGCCAAATATTCGCGCCGCAAAACGGATTTTCTCAACGATGCGAACATTGAACTGGAGGTGCTTCGCTTTCAGGTCAGGCTGTCCAAGGATTTGAAGGCCCTGCCGCAGAAAAGTCACGGACATGCGGCCGAAAGAATGCAAAGTATCGGCGCGCAGATCGGCGGATGGCTGGCCAGCAAGGGAGTCGCATCATGAAGCGGTACGGAAACCTCTGGGACTCCGTGATCTCCTGGGACAACCTGCTCCTGGCGGCCTGCAAAGCGCGGCGAAGAAAACGAAACCGCTCGGCCACGCAGCAATTCGAGTTCCGCCTGGAAACGGAATTGCTCTCTTTGCGGGATCAACTGCTGGACGGTTCCTATCGGCCGGGGGCTTTCTCGACGCACTGGATCAGCCGCCCGAAGCCGCGCCTGATATCGGCCGCTCCCTACCGGGACCGGGTTGTCCACCACGCCCTGATAAACGTGCTGGAGCCGATCCTGGATCGGCACATGCATCCGGCCTGCTTTGCTTGCAGAAAAGGCAAAGGCACTCTTGCGGCGGCAAATCGGCTCCAGGCGCTGATGCGGCGGCACGCCTACTTTGTTCAAGGCGATATCCGCAAATTTTTCCCCAGCATCGACCACGAAATTCTCAAAGCCCTGTTCCGACGCATCATAAAAGACCGGCCGGTTCTCCGCTTGCAGGATCTGATCGTGGATGGCAGCAACGAGCAGGAAGCGGTTCTGGAATATTTCCCGGGAGATGATCTGCTGGAACCCCATTGTCGCCGACGGGGGCTTCCCATCGGCAATCTCACCAGCCAGTGGTTTGCCAACTGGTACTTGACGGGCCTGGATCATTTTATCACCAGTCGCCTCGGCGTCGGGGCCTATGTGCGTTATGGCGACGATTTTGTTCTGCTTTCCCGCCATCGGCCCGACTTGGCCGAGGCTGTTGACGGCGTCCGGGACTTTGCCGCCGGGCTTCGTTTGCGCCTGCACGAAGAACGGCTTTCCATCCGGCCCGTGCGGGAAGGCGCTACTTTTGTGGGATTCCGCATATGGCCGACCCATCGGGAAATTCGCAAGAATAATATCCGGGATTTTCGTCGTCGCGTGCGAAACATGCGCCAGGCCTATGCCGCCGGCGATATGGATTGGGAAGACATCAAGCCGCGCCTGGACGGCTGGATCGGCCATGCGCGACAGGCAAACAGCGTTTGTCTGCTCCGGCGGCTTTCGCGGGAGTGGACCTTCCAAAGGGGCAAGACCGTTAACGGCCCACGTCCTGCGCGGCGGCAGTTGGAACAACAACGACAGGAACTGCCGGTCGGCCAACCGCAACAGGAACCAGCCGGACAACCGGAACAACAACAACGGCTTTCGGGTCGTGCTGCACTTTCCCGGCCCCTGTGGCCCGCCCGGAATCGACGGATTCATGGATCCGTCGAGTGTGGCGGTGAAAGTCCTGGCCTTGCTCCTGCGTCATCCGGTTTTCAAGGCGGCTGGCCAAATCCGTACGGCGAGGCCGGGCGGGACTGGTATCCTCCGTGGAGAACGCCCCGCCCGGTTCTCATCTCTAAAACCGGATCAGGAAAGATGATCTCTTTTGTTTGTTTAAAGAAAAATTCCGGGATAATTGAATATTTACGAGCGGCTTAACAGTCAACAGAAAGGACAAAAATCATGAGCCTATTCAAGTCAAAACAGGAACGGGAGCGGGAGGAGGCCAAAAAGCGGCGCAAGGCCTTTCGAGAAGCCGAGAGCGCGGTGGATGTCGTCAAGGACCGCCTCACCAAGCTGAAGAAGGACCGCGACAAGGCCTGGACCGAGGCGCGGCAGTATCTCAAGGACGGCCAGAAGGCCGCCGCCCAGCGTAACCTGCAAACGGTGCGCGCCAGCGAGGTAATGATGGGCAAGCTGGAGATGAAGCGCTGGGTCTTCGAGCAGTTGCTCACCAAGCTGGAACTGGCCAAGACCGATCAGGATTTTACCCAGGCGCTTTCCGCCATCAACACCGTGGTCAAGATCGACCCCGAAGCGGTGGCCGATGTTCTCGACGAGGTTCAGGATAAACTCGGCGAGCAGGTGGATACCGACAAGATCTGGGAGAAGATGTACGGCAAGGAGATGGAAGGCGCCGAAACCCAGATGGCCGATGCCATCCCCTCCACGGATGACATGATGAAGCAACTGTCCGACGAGGTCGCCGCCGACCTGGGCGGTCCCCGGACGGCCAAGACCGCGGAAAGCGGCGAAACCGAGCCCAGCCTCAAGCAGCGCATAGGCGAAGGGAGACGGCGGCTTAAGAATCTGATGGAGGGCGACAAATGAGTTTCATCGCCGATAAGAAACGAGAACACGAAAACGCCGCCGAAAAGGCGCTGAGCGAGAAGGATTATGCCAAAGCTTTCTTTCACACGGCCAAGGCCGCCGAGTTCGGTTTTGCGCTGGCCGAGCAGGTTGACGGCAAGATCGCTCAAAGCTATGTGGACGACGCCTTCGAACTGCTGGACATCGCCGAGGAACTCAAGGCCAAGGCGGTCAAACAGGCCCCGGCCCCCGGTCGCAAGCAGGTCAGGGAATCCGCCGGCGAAGAGGACGCGGCCCAGTCCCAGTGGCAACTCAAGGAAAAACCCACGGAGAAGCTGGACGATGTGGCCGGCCTGCAAGACGTCAAGCAGGAACTCCGCGATAAGGTCATCGAGCCGTTTCAGCATCCGGAGGCCTATGAAAAATTCAAGGTCAAGATCGGCGGCGGCATCCTCATGTATGGCCCGCCGGGCAACGGCAAGACCTTTGTCGCCAAGGCCATCGCCGGCGAGCTGGACGCAGCCTTCTTCAACGTCAACGCCTCCCAGATCAAGGACAAGTACGTCGGCGAGACCGAGAAGAACATTCAGCGGCTCTTTGACGAGGCCCGTAAGCATCCCAAGGCCGTGCTCTTCCTCGACGAGGTGGATCATCTGCTGGCCAAGCGCGGCAACCGCAAAATCGGCACCGTCGCGCAGTTCCTCACGCAGATGGACGGGCTGGTGAAGAACACCAACTGCCTGCTGGTGCTGGGCGCGACCAATAAACCCTGGGTGCTCGATGAGGCGGTCATCCGTCCCGGCCGAATGGGAACGCACATCTACGTCGGCCCGCCCGACGCGCCCGCCCGCAAGGCCATGCTGGAATACAACCTCAAGGGCGTGCCGGTGGCTACCGACCTGGCTTACGATGAAATCGTCTCGCAGACCGAAGGTTACAGCGGGGCGGACATTGCCGAAGTCTGCGACCGGGCCAAGCGCTCGGCGCTGAAGCGGCAACTGGCCGGTGAAACCGAAGCCATGGTCGGCTCGCAGGATTTCAAGGACGCCCTGGCGCGTGTCCGGCCTTCCGTCACTGCCGCCATGATGAAGGAGTTTGATGCCTGGCGCGAAAAGCGCACCGGCCCGAATGACGCGGGGGAAGACGACGAATAGGACAGGGGGGCAAGCGATTATGAAACGCGCGGCGTTGTTTATCGGTGTAAATCGCTACGATGACCCGGAGATCAACAACCTGGACTGCGCCGAGTATGATGCCACCGAGCTTTACGGCTTTTTCAAGCACCGGGCCGGGTACGACGATGTCCGCAACCTGCTCAGCCCGGACAGTGATCTGCTGCTGGACACGGCCCATGACATGGCCGCCGGCCTTGCCCCGGATGACCTCTTTCTGCTCTTCTTTGCCGGCCACGGCGTGGAATACGAGGGCCGCCACCTGCTGCTCTGCCCGAAAGCCCGCTATTCCCGGCTAAAGTATCACCAGCACGCCGTGCCCCTGGACCTTATCAAGCAGGAGACCACCCGAAAAGGCCTTCACCGAATCCTGATCCTGGACGCCTGCCGCACCGACCTGCTTCGCGGCGAACGGGGCGGCGGTGCCGGCTTGAGGGACGTCAAGTGCCTGCGGGAGATGGTCTCGGCCGAACCGGCCGGGGGCGGTTCGCTGGCCATCATCTGTTCCTGCGATGAAGGCCAGCAGTCCCGCGAAATCGCCCAGTGCCGTCAAGGCGTTTTCTCTCTGGCCCTCTTGCAGACCCTGCAGGAACGCCTGGAGAACGGCGATGCCGTCACGCTCTCCGATCAGGTCGAAGAGATCCTCTCTCAAAAAATGGCGGCCCTGGCGCGAAATTACGGCTTTACCATCGACCAGCGGCCCTGGATCCAGAAAAGCGGCGCCACACCCGCCCTTGTCGCCCCATCGTCCCGGCTGGGAGAAATCACCAGCGAGCCGATTGCTGAGACACCACCCGTGACGCAGATTATTCCAGTCAAGAATAAAAAGATTCCGAAGCAGCCATCAGAAGACACTTCCATACCAACCGCTGACAAAGAAAAGTCCGCTCATCTTTCCCCGGCCCTCCTGGAATTCAGGGAGCGAGTCCTTGGCAACCGGATACAAAGGATAAAGCGATTGGCGTTTGATGCGCTTTTCTGTCTGGATAATCTGGAAAAACCAACGGACAAGGATCAGGCTGTCAGCTTACTTGAACATTCTACAAAAGCCATGGCGCTTTCCCCCAATTGGCATTTTTGTGTATTTCTTGATTTAAATCGCATCGTGAGGATTCATCTGTTCAAACAGTTGCCGGATGCTGTTGAAGGCCGGTTCAGCCGGATGGATGGGGCAAAGGAAATCCAAAGAGGACCTGTCAAGTATAGCTACGGTTCAGTAGAAGATAAAACAAGCTTTTTCCTGCGCGCCGCTTATATTTATGCCCTGATTTTTAAAGAACGCAACAAGACAGCCGAAGCATTGGAGCGTGCCAGCAGATCAGCCGACAGCGTCTATGATGCGACAAACATAGCGCTGGCTTTTTACGACCTGCTTGGTGATGGCAATAAGGCGGCACGGCTGTGGCAAGATGCCTATGCCAAAGCTGCATCTGCTTCGGAATACGTGACACTGGCCCAATATACCTGTGTGCTGCCTTCCGACAAGATTGATCCTGACGATCTACTGAAAAAGGCAGAGCGTTTGGCTAAAGCAAAGAGCGATTTCATTGATGTAGCAGAAGGATATTTTAGGATAACCGGTGACGTTGCCGCCAGCAAACGGATGTTGGAAAAGGCAATTACTCGGCTGGAAACAGGCGATCTAATCTTCATGGCTGATCTAATTAAGAATTTTTATGACGCTGGTGATTTTCAGTTTGCAACATCAGTTATTGAGAAGTTCGAGTCGATCGGATTTCCTGATACTTTACCTGGATTTCATGCTATGCAACTTGCTCTTCTCTGGTTTGATAATCTTGATAATACCAACCGTGCCGTCTCTGTTCTTCGCAAGGCTGAAGATTTCATAAAACGGGCAGAAGGCAACAACAAGGGAATATTTGATGATATTTCATGGGGTTATTTAGGCCAAGCATATTTTTTTATGGGAGAACAAAAGAAGGGGCGGGAATTATTTCGTTATGTCGCATCCAGAATAACATCAGATATAGAGCGGAAAACGTTAGAAAAAAAATTGCGGTCCTGCCGCGAGGATCCGGAAGAATATATTCGCTAAAAAGGTAGGTTTCTATGAGCAAAAAATGTCCGAAGTGCGGCCGCAAGGTAGAAAACGACTGGGCTGTCTGCCCCAGTTGCGCGACAAGTATGCAATCCACTGTCTGTGGACAATGCGGCAAAGAAATGGAACCGGAGTGGGTCGCATGTCCGGTATGTGGCTGGCGAGATGATAGTTCTGATATCCCTGAATTGCCGGACGATGATGTGCCAGATGATGTTCCTGATTTGCCGGACGATGATGTGTTTGAAAAGGCAAAGGAGGCCACACCGGAGCAGAAGAGGCGCGCGCAAAGGCTCCTTGATGAATTCAGGCAGGCCATAGACGATTATGAAAGGGAGTTAAGGCCCCAGTTTGGTAAAGGATTTGCCATGCTTTTTGGCATGGCCAAACCTGCTGATCCGGAGTTGTGTTTTTCTCTTCGAAATCAAATTTATGAGGCGGTAGAGGACAGAGACGCAACATATGCAGGACCTTTTTGGGACATGCTTTGCAATAGAGACAAGAAGGATCTGGATATTGTCGCTACCCTTCGCAGAGAGGTTCAATACATAAAACGGGAACTGGGGCTGTCTTCAGGGAGTGGTATTCAAAAGGACGAAGAGGCCGATAAGTTTATTTGCCCCGGCTGTGGTGAACGGGCGACGGCAAAGGACGGCAGCCGTTGTCCGACATGCAACCAGTTTGTTCATGAAGAGTGCAGAAAAACGGACGGGTGGGGACATTGGAATTGCCCGGTGTGCCGCTCTGCCCTGGAGGATTGATCTTTTCAAAAAGTTCACCAAGCGGCCCTGCCCGGTTTGTAGCACAGGACTCGTCGGGCAGACGCAAGAGGGAAGCGGCATATTTCGCCGCTGGAACAAAATTAACGGAGCGTGAACTGGATACCGAGTTAACGAAAGGCAGATAATCATGAAGCGCGCGGCGTTGTTTATCGGTGTCAACCGGTACGAGGACCCGGAGATCAACAATCTGGACTGCGCCGAGTCCGATGCCACCGAGCTTTACGCCTTTTTCAAGCACCGGGCCGGGTACGACGATGTCCGCAACCTGCTCAGCCCGGACAGCGACCTGCTCCTGGACACGGCCCATGACATGGCTGCCGGCCTTGCCCCGAACGACCTTTTTCTGCTTTTTTTTGCCGGCCATGGCGTGGAATATGAGGGCCGCCACCTGCTGCTCTGCCCCAGGGCCCGCTATTCCCGGTTAAAGTATCACCAGCACGCCGTGCCCCTGGACCTTATCAAGCAGGAAACCACCCGAAACGGCCTTCACCGGGTCCTGATCCTGGATGCCTGCCGCACCGACCTGCTTCGCGGCGAACGCAGTACAGGTGCCGGCTTGCGGGACGTCAAGTGCCTGCGGGAAATGGTCTCGGCCGAACCGGCCGGGGCGGGTTCGCTGGCCATCATCTGCTCCTGCGACGAAGGCCAACAGTCCCGTGAGATCGCTCAGTGCCGTCAGGGCGTTTTCTCTCTGGCCCTCTTGCAGACCCTGCAGGAACGTCTGGAGACCGGCGACGCCGTCACGCTCACCGACCAGGTCGAAGAGATCCTCTCTCAAAAAATGGCTGCCCTGGCGCGAAATTACGGCTTTACCATCGACCAGCGGCCCTGGATCCAGAAAAGCGGCGTCCTCCCCTCCCTTGTCGTGCCGTCGGCCCGGCCGTTAAAAATTCCCAGCGAACCGATTGCTGAAACGCCACCCGTGGCGCTGGTACTTCCAGTCGGGGACGAAAAAATTCCGAAGGCACAGTCAGAAGAAGACCTTCCACGTGCTGAAACGCCACCCTTGACCGGGACACCTCCTCTGGAGCCCCCCCCCCCGCCGACGGAAGAAAATCAAGTCGTCATACAAACCGATACAACAACTGACGAACCCCGGAATATTGAGGAAAACGCCGCCCAAGCAGAAACCGACCAGTGCCCCTACTGCCAAAGCCCGGTTGCTGCTTCCTATGCTTTTTGCACGACATGCGGCAGGAATTTGTCGGAAAGAAAATGCACCGCCTGCGGTTGCGCGGTAGACAAGTCCTGGAAGTTCTGCCCCAACTGCGAAAAATCGCTTCTGCCGGAGAGAAAATGCCTTGCATGCGGATGCGCGGTAGACAGGTCCTGGAAGTTCTGCCCCAACTGCGAAAAAACTCTTTCATAGCAAAAAGGAACCTTTGATGAAATGCACCAGGTGTGACCAGGAGATACAGAACGGCTGGAATGCCTGCCCGGCCTGCGGACAGAAGATAGCCAAAAAGCATGTCTGTCAGGGCTGCGGCAATGAAATCGACAGCGCTTTTAAGTTCTGCCCTTCCTGCGGACAAGCGACCACTGCTCAAGGGGCGGCAAACGGAAAACCCCTTCTGCCGGACTGGCTGGAACCAATTGCCGACGCCGCATATGCGCGGCTGGGTGGCTTAAATGCCGGCAGCGAAGCAGCCCAGAAGCGCCAGAAGGAGTGGGTGGAGAAAGGATATCCCCTGGAAGTCAGGCTGAAAGAAACGGGGATCGTCCTGCGGCTGGTTCCGCCGGGAGAGTTCCTCATGGGCTCCCCCGATGAAGGAGACGCTCCCGAGAACGAAAAACCACAACATAAAGTGACCATCTCCTCGCCTCTCTATGTGGCCAAATTTCCTGTTACCCAGCAGCAGTGGCAGGTTGTCATAGGCCATAATCCTTCGCATTTCCAGAAGAACAACACAGAAAAACTTCCCGTTGAAAGTGTGTCGTGGAATGAGGGCGACATTTTTTTAAATTGCCTTCATGATCGGCTGGATTTGGAATTAGGCGAGATACGACTGCCGACTGAAGCCGAGTGGGAATATGCCTGCCGTGCCGGTTCGACTGATTCGCGTTACAGTACTTTGGGCATCGGCTGGTCTAACGACAACAGCGGCGGCGGGACACATCCAGTGGGTGAACAGCGGCCAAATGCCTGGGGCCTTTATGACATGATTGGCAATGTCTGGGAATGGTGTGAGGACCCCTGGCATGAAGATTATAAAGGCGCACCGTCAGACGGCAGCCCATGGGCTGGTGACTCTGGTTATCGCATTCTGCGCGGTGGCAGTTGGTATGACTACGCCAGGTTCTGTCGATCGGCGTACCGTGGCAGGCACCAGCAAGACAACCGGAGCAACAATGTCGGGTTTCGGGTCGTGCTGGATTTAAAATAACATTTTGGACTTCAAATTTTTATACTTTGTTTCCGGGGTCTCAGGGCGAAGGCCCCTGGCCGCCAAAAAATTGGTACACTGCAGAATGTAGTGACGATGAACATAAGCCAACAAACAAATAACAGGTAAATCTACCGATATGAGAAAATTCGTATTTTTTGTCATCGTTTTTATTGTTGGCTCCTATTTCCAAAACATAGCCTTCTCTGCTGATTTGCCTTCAAGCAGGAGATCAGAAGATGCGATTGCAAAGGTTAAACCGGTTCTTGAACAGGAACTCAAGGACAAGGGGCTTAATTTCGGGTCGCCAATTTATATTCGAATTTTTAAGGAAACCGGTGAACTGGAACTGTGGGTTAAAAATTCAGAAAGGTTCGAATTGTTTAAAACCTACGAAATTTGTTTTTATTCAGGTGGGCTTGGCCCCAAACTAATGTCTGGTGATCAGCAAAGCCCTGAAGGATTCTATTTTGTCAAAGCCACCCAGTTAAATCCGAATAGCCAGTTCCATTTATCTTTTAATATAGGCTATCCAAATGCCTACGATAGAGTACATGGAAGAACCGGCAGCGCTCTTATGGTTCATGGCAATTGCGTGTCAATTGGTTGTTATGCAATGACAAACAAAAAAATCGAAGAGATATACGCCATGGCGGATGCAGCCCTCCGAAACGAGCAACCCTTTTTTAGAGTACACATATTCCCATTTCGAATGACTGAAATAAATATGAACATACACAAACAATCAGAATGGTTTAACTTCTGGGAAAATCTCAAAGAAGGATACGATATCTTTGAGGCTCAAAAAATACCGCCGAATGTTTTAGTGAAAAACAAAAAATATGTGTTCGAAAAAATATAAAACAGGCCTAACCACAGCGTGCGCAAGACGCTCACAAGCTCGTGTTTATGACGCTGACCGTTAACGCCATGAACAAGCAAGCCGCAAAATCAACAGCAGAAAGGCATACGCGATGAAATGCACCAGATGTAACCAGGAGTTACAAAGCGGCTGGAACGCCTGCCCGGCCTGCGGACAAAAAATAGCCCAGAACCATATCTGCCCGAACTGCGGCCGGGAAGTCGACCTGTCCTTTCGATTTTGTCCTTTCTGTGGGAAAGCGACCACTGTCCAAAAGACAACAACCGCAAAAACCGAACGCCAGGTTGACCGGGTCGATATTTATGATTTTTTTTACGAATGCGGCCTGGATGCGGATGAAGCCGACAAGAAGGCTTCAAGGTTGGTCGCGAAGCTGACGGAAGAGGAGTTTACGTTTTTAAAGGATGCTTACCAGTGGGTTTTCGAGACCTTTTATGGTGAAGACACGGACTATTGCCTTGAGGCATTGCAGAAGGCCGAACAATTATCAATCGCCATCGCGCCTGAACAGTTTCCCCTGGCGCAGACAATTTTCGAGTGGGCAATGGATTCTGTCTGGGCTAACGATAGTGATTTAAATGATGAAGCATTGGAACTTACGATTGAACTCTTGCAGATACCTGCATTTGATGAGACCCGGCTGGAGCTGTTCAAAGCTGTTTATGATTGGTTTTATGATGAAGTTCATGGCTCAGCTTATGAATTTATCGATGATAGTCTAAATTTTGCAAAAGAACTTATACAGATACCTGCTTTTGATGAAGCCCGGCTGGAGCAGTTCAAGGAAATCTATGATTGGGTTTATGATGAGGTCCATGGATCAGCATATGAATTTATTAATGATAGCCTCGCCCTTGCAAAAGAACTTATACCTCGAATGACGCCAAACATTTTTGAGAAACTCAAACAAAGTTATTCGAAGGCCGTAGATGATCTGGAAAAAGAACCTGAAGACGCGTTGGCCTATGCCCGAAAAAGAATTGGGATTTGATGTTTATTGTCTGATTGACAGCGCATTTTTAGCTAAAGAGACGAGTAACATCATGCTTAATAAAGAAAGCCGCAAAATCAACAATAGAGAAAGACATACGCGATGAAATGCACCAGATGCAACCAGGAGATACAGAGCGGCTGGAATGCCTGCCCGGCCTGCGGACAAAAAATAGCCAAAAAACATGTCTGTCAGGGCTGCGGCAAAGAAATCGACCTGTCTTTTCAGTTCTGCCCTTCCTGCGGAAAAGCGACCACTGAGGGCGAAGCGAGAGTCACGGGAGGACAACCACCACGAAAGTTACTAACGAAAGAGAAAAGAGGCGCTGTTCAACACGCCTTTTGTGACGCGGTACGTAAACATGACTTTGAAACAGCGGAGGAATTGCTGGAAGAAGGGGCGAATATCAATGGGGGAGATGAAGGAGGGCCTATTCTAAAGGACGTTTGTTTGGGCTACGATTACCAGTCAGTAAAATGGTTGCTTGATCATGGGGCGAATCCCAATTCTCCTCCCTATTCATTTACCCCTCTGATAGCAGTAGCACTTGCTTCAAGTTCTCGCCCAGAAATTGCAGAACCTTGTATCGCAATCATGAAACTTCTGATCGAAGCCGGAGCTGATGTGAACGCTATAGAAAAAGAGGGCAGAAGAGCCATAAAATGGACGAAAGGTAAAGTTAAGGATTTTCTCTTAAGCCATGGTGCGATAGTGGAATGAACCCTGGCACGGCCGTTATAAAGACAGGGATGTGCTTTGAAGTCTACACGGAAAGGAGTTTGGCATAATGTTCAACCGCTGGCAATATAGAGCGTTCATGCAGGCCGGGACAATGGCGTTCGCGTGTTACCTGGCCTGGCTTGGCTGGACTTATCTCGGGCCGCACAAGCCGGAAGTCAGCCCGCTCCGCAGGCAGGCGGCCGACCAGATCGTGCCCCAGGTAATCAGGGATTTACACGAAGCGCAGCTCGCTGCCGGGGTAACCGCTCTGCTGCACCTGGCCAATGACCCTTCCGATTACGTGACCGATCAACTTCGCTCCGGCATCGAACTGTCCGGGGTTGTTGATCTTCGTGACCGGACCTTTATGGAAAAGGCGCGCGCGCTTTTAAACCTGCGGCAGCCGGTTTTTGCCGATATCAGCCCTGCCGTCAGCCGGGGCAAAGCCCTGGGGGCGCAGAACGTCATCTTCGGCAGGATTAACGCCTTTGAGTCGGTTTCAGGAGGAGCCAGGATCGACTGCGATCTTCTAATCGCCTCCGTGGAAAGCGGCCAGGTCCTCCTGAGCCGGAAATACCATAACGAAATCGCCTCCGGGCTGTTGAGCGGCGCCGCGGTACAGGAGCAGATACATGGCATCCGGCCCGCCAGGCGGTTCTTAAGCTGGATGGTTGTTGTGCTGCTGCTGCCGGTCTTCTCCATATCCTTTATCCGGGGCATGGTCAGAAAAGAATCCAACAAGGTAAACGCCTTCACCCTGGCCGTCTACACGGCGGCCGACGCGCTGATCGCCTATCTGCTTCTGGGCGCGGCCCTGACAGGTTGGTTTACCGTGATCCTTTTTATTATCGCCGTGGGCGCGGCCCTGGCGTATAACTACTACATCATGAATTTTGCGCTGAAGCTGGAGACATGAGGCTTCCCCGACAGGTTGCCGGGACGGTCGATTAGACACGATTCCATACGGGCAGGCTTGCCTCGATTCGTTACCACTGGCAATGAGGTTCAGGCCGGGACACAATAACAGAAGGATTATTGCGGAGGAGGATCAGACGGAAATGAACAAACTTATCACTTTGCTGGTGTTTGTCGCGATTATTGGCATCGGCGCCTACTGGGCGGCTGATCATCACGTTGTCAAGACGAACAAGGGCGTTATCGTTCTTGTTAAGCGTTACCTGACCTATGCCGACACCCATGTCGATGTCCGGAAGTGGTCCTCGGCCGATTTTGACGCGCACCCGGAACTCAAGCGCGCCATGATTGAACAGGGCTACCGGGACATGCTGGCGGAAATCAAGGAGCGGGAAATCCGGGCCAAGATGGATGAAATGCGGGGCAAGGTTTCGGATGTGGCGGATGAATTCGCGGCCAAGGTCCAGAAAACCATAGACATCTGGCTCGGCGAAACGCCGCCGGCTGCTACCCAGCAGCCGGACACCGGGGCAAAAGAAGCTCCGGCTCAGCAATAAAAGCTCAAAAATATGAAAAACAAACCATCAGATAAATGGGCCATCCTGATCGGAGTCAATCGTTATCATGAGAGCCTCGGCCCGCTCAAGTATGCCGTCAACGACTGCCGCCGCATAGCAGAAATTCTTAAGCAGGGGCAGGACGGGTTCTCGGCGGATCATGTCCTGCTGCTGACCGACGATCAGCCGGAAGACCGCCGCCCAACCTACGCCAACATTCATTCCTGGCTGGCCTCCTGGCTTTCCCAGCCAAAGGAAGACGATACCGTGCTGGTCTATTTTTCCGGGCATGGCCGCGACCTGGGTGGCAAGTGCTACCTGGCCCCAGGGGATGCCACCCTGCATACCATGCACGTGACCGGCATCCCTGTCGCCCATGTCCAGGACATCCTTGCCCGGTGCGCGGCCCGTCAGAAGATCCTGATCCTGGATGCCTGCCATTCCGGCGCGGGCAAAGACGTGGCCGCCATGCCCGGCTCCATTATGGAGCAGATCGCCGCTGGTAAAGGCATTTACACCATCACCTCCTGTGACGCGGACGAACTTTCCCACGAGTGGGACGAGAAGAAACAGGGCGTCTTCTCCTACTACCTCGCCGAGGCTCTGTCCGGCGCCTGCCCGCCGGATGCGCAGGGCCGCGTCACCGCCGAATCCCTCTACGAGTGGGTCTATGACCGTGTCCGCTCCTGGGCCGCACAGAAACGCTGCTCTCAGACCCCGAAACGGTTTGCGGAAGGGACCGGGATTGTGACGGTACGGGAGGGTGAGCCGGATTGGAAGTTATCGGCCCTGTCTATGCAGCAACAGATCGCCGGCATGCAGCAAAACAACTCTCAGATGAGTGTTGAATGCCCGATTTGTGGCATGCGCAACCCTGAAGGTGAAACATTCAAGTGCCGCGAATGTGGGCGAGACTATCTTTGCCGGAGGCATTTTGTTGATGAATATGAATGCTGCAAGCAGTGCGCAAAGCCACCGCAGAGTCCGGTCCGGAAAGGCATCAATACGAATGACAGACCAAGGAGACGATTCCGTCATCTTTTAAATGCAATAAATCCGTTTGATTCCGCTAATGCTTTTGTGGCCTGGGCTATTTTTTTACTACTTGCTATTCCATTTGGAATAACGATCAAAGGGTATTTCGAACGCGGCACCGCTGAAGCGACAATTTCAGAAAGCATCAAAAGACTGTGTGATGTACTGGAAAATGACCAGACGGTAAAAACGATCACAATCCTGCCCCTCAAGTTCGCAAAGGAGAAGGATGAAAATTATCGGGGAGCAAAAGATAAAGCCGATGCTGTCCGCAGGTATGTCGCAGGCAGGTTGACTGACAATCTCGCAGCCAGAGGGTTTTCCATAGCATATACAGATGATCAAAGACAACCGGCAAAGGGCATGCTTCTTGCGGGCACTCTGTATTTTGATTTTCCCTGGCCTGACGTAGCCCGGATTAAAAAGATCGATCTGAATTTAATGCGCGAACAGGATAGTGCCATCATCTGGTCGTCAACCTGGGAACTGTTTAGAATGGAGATTGATCCATGAACGACGCAATGGCCATCTATACAAGCGACTTGCGTGTATTAATTCCAACGGTCGCCATGTTCGTCATCGTCTTCGCCATCATCCTGCGGAGCATGAAGGAAATGTCGTTGATCGAGGGCAGCGTGCAGAAAGTGGCCGTTTCTCTTTGCGTATCCTTGCTTGCCATATGGGGCATGGATCAGGCGCTCATCCGGCCTCTCCTTCTCAACTATACGGCCATGGGCATTGCCATGCTTGTTAGTTTAGCTGTTATGTTATTGTCTGTGTGGATCGGGTTGTTGGTTAAAACACATAGAAAAAACCGGTTAAGGTGAAACATGAGCGACTCGAAGCAGGACATCATTCAAGTATTCCGGGAAAAAAAACGCGGCTTGTGGCGTTTTGGGGGCGGATCAAAAGAGAAACTGCCCGAGGCCGGTCCTGACGTGGATTTTTACACGGTTACCGCCTTATCCGGGGAAGATCGGGAACTCAACCGGGTGTCACGCGATGATGCCGAAAAGGCGCTGGGGCGCGACGAAAATTCCGCCATTCTTGTCCTGAAGAAATCCTCCTGCGAAATGGCGCTGTCTTTTTCCGGTATCTTAAAAGACAGTCAGGGGCATGCCTGGGACTTGCAGTTAAACGGTTCCTGCTCCGTGTCGGATATCCGTAATTTACTGGGGAAATTCGGCTTTAACAGCGTCACGCCCGAAGCCCCGCTTTCGGACACAATGCTGGAATCGTGGCTGGCTGAAGCGGTCCGGCATAAGATCAAGGACGCTGTCCGCGACACCTCCATCTCCGATATTCTGGAAAAAGATGCCCTGCCGACAAGTTGGTGGGAATCTCAGCTCAACAAATGGCTGGCAGGCGCCGGGCTTATCTGCCGGATTACGACAGCGCGATGGGAAAGCGCCGAAGCCGCGCGCGCGGAAGCGGAGCGTATCCGCCAGCAGGACATGGAGCGGATCGCGCGCGAACGGGAACGGCAGTTGCAGGCGGAAAACCGGGAGGCCAAAGCCAGGGCGGATTACGCAAAAGAGAAGGCCCGCATTGAAGCGGACAGAAAGTTATCCCAAAAGGAGCAAGCGCACCAGCTCCAGGTTCTGGAACTAAAGCATCGCAAGGAACTGCTGGCCGCCGAAGCCGAGATGGAAAACGCCCGCCGGGCCGTGGAGCAGGCGGCCCTGGAACATGAAGTTACCGTTGCCCGTCTCCGCCATGATTTAAAATCCGTTGGCGAAGGTGAGACCCGCCTGGCCGAAGCGCACGAACAGCATGCCGCGCTTGCGACGACGCTGGAGAAAGCCACGGCTGTTTTGGATCAGCTGGGGCGGATCAGCGAGCCGCTTCTGCAGCAGCTTGTCAGCCGGGATTCCGGAGATGCGCATCAGGCGGCAGAGCGGCTGGTTTCGCCTGAGTTCGGCGTGTCAGCCGCGGCCCTGGCCGCATTGGGATTCGGCGTGGCCAACCAGTCACTTGTAGAAACTTTAAACGGCAAGCAAACCAAGGACAGCCAATCCGTCCAGCTCTCAAAGGCGGACTTGACGACCCGGGACATCGGCACCGCCAGGGTCAAGGCTCTACCGATAAGACGGTCGCTGCAATTCAAGGTGGTATCCCGGCGGGCCGGATACGTGGCGATACTCAACCTGGGCACCAGCGGAGCGGTTTATCTCCAGGTTCCCAGCGCCCTGACCGGCGGGCAACATCTTCAAGTGGTTGAGGATAAGCCCTACTTTGTGCCCGGAGAGGAGCTTTTCCCCTGGAAGTGGGACTACCGGGAAGAAGGCCCTGCCGGCTGGGAGCACATGGTTGCCATTGTTTCGGATGAGCCGGTCATCCCGGATGAAATTGTGGCCCGGTCGACGCCGGAATCACCCATTGTCCGGCTGACCCCCGAAGAAATGGAAGGGCTATTCACCAGCCTGGAAGAGTTACCAGCGGAAAGCTGGACCGCGGGCGTATTGTCATTCCTGGTCGAGGGGAAATAAATCGAATTACTTATAATCCCTGGCCTTGATTTTAAGCTGGGTGGTGAGGTATTGGCGGTAGGCCTCGTATTTTTTGTGATCCGCCGGGGATTCTTCTTTGTCCAGGCCTTCATAAAAATTGAGCAGAATGCCGGACTGTTTCATGTGCCCCCGGGCCTCTTTCATGGCCCGGTCGATGATCTGCCGGGCAATCAACTCGCCCCAGGCTTTTGCCAGGGACGGCGCGTCATCGTACCGGTTCTCCCTGTTTTTTATCAGGGAATAAAGCCTGTCCAGGTTGACCAGGGCGGTAATGCCGGCATCATTGTCTATGTAAATTTCCCTGTCAAATCGGACATGGGCGGCGGTGATCCGGTCTGAACCGGAAATGACGGCCAGGGGAACGGCCCGTTCAAACACATTGTCCAGTTCTCGGATATTGCCCGGCCAGTCATAGCGCAAGAGTTTATTCAGCCCGTCTTCGGTGAGTTCAAAGGTCCTGTTTTCCCTGCCGGCGGCCGAATGCTTCTTTAAAAATTTTTCGGCCAGCAGGGGGATATCTTCCAGATGATCCCGCAGGGGTGGAATGTGCAACGGGAAACCGCTGATCCGCATGAGCAGATCAGGCCGGAATTTTTCTTCCAGGGCGTCTTTATGGATATTTCTGTTGGTGGCGCAGATTAACCGGATATCGGATGATTCGTCTGCTTTCCCTCCCAGCTTCCGGAACTCTTTGGTATCCAGAAAGCGCAGCAGTTTAGCCTGCATGGAGGACATCATGGTGCCGACCTCGTCAATAAACAGGGTGCTTTCATGCGCCTGTTTGATCAACCCGGCCTTTTCAGCGGCGGCGCCCGTAAAAGCACCTTTTTCGTGGCCGAACAATTCCGATTCCTGAAGCGTTTCCGGAAATTCGCCGGGGGTGAATTCTACCATTTCCCTGAATTTCCTGTTGCTCAGCTTATGAATGGTGCGCGCTATTTCTGATTTTCCCACGCCCGTTTCGCCTAGCAGCAGCAGGCGGGAGTCGGTTTGAGCCACTTTTTTGATAACGGAAAACAGACCGCGCATCATTTCCGACCGGCCGAGCAGGTTTCCCAGGGTGTTTTCAATGCTGATGCCGGATTCATCGATAATCCACCGCCAGAACGGTGATACCGCCTTGCGCTTCAGGCGGGCTTTTTCCAAGGCATTGCGGATAATACGTTCAAATTCGGATTTGTGATATTCCTTGTCTCCTTTCTGCAGGAAATCGGTAACGCCGTATTTATAGGCATTGCGGATTCTTTCATAATTTTCTCCGGCCCCATAGCCGGTGATGATGATCACATCCGTAGCCGGGCTTGCCTGTTTGGCCCGGCGTAACATTTCAATGCCTTCCTCTTTCCTGCCGCCGCCGTCGGTCCAGTCCATGTCCAGCAGGAGAATATCAAAGGTGTCGCTTTCCAGAGCGGCATAAACCTCATCGGCCTCCACCTGAGTATGGATATTCAGGTCGGAAATATCCAGGTGGTTCAGGTCTTCCTGCCAGTTCTTAATCCACTCCGGCCGGTCGTCAGCCAGCAATATTTTAATTCTTCCCATTTTGTTTTTTCCCGGTCATGCCTGCGGGGCCTTCTCCGTATGCCACTCCATCTGCAGTTTTCTATTGTTGGCCGCGCAGTCACGAAGGTAAAGGTTTATCAGGCTCTGGTAGGGGATACCTGTTTCTTCAGACATGTTTCTGAAATATTGAACCGTATCCCGATCCAGACGCATGGTGACCGGCTGTTTCAAATACTTCAGATAAGGGTTTTTACGCCCTTTCATTTTGGAAAAATCATAATGATCTCTCATGATCGGTTTCTCCAATATTCATTTTCCTCTTTTTGGTCCGCTTTTCTGGCAGAGATAATTCTTATAACCGACTCGTTTTCCCTGAAACAGTGACAAACCACGAGAACCCTGAGTTTATAACTTATCCCAAGCAAAATAAAACGGTCTTCCTCATCCGAATGATCGGGATCAAAATATTGAATGGCATTCTCGTCATAGAAGACCGCGCGCGCTTCCTGAAAAGAAACCCCGTGTTTTTTTATGTTCGCCCGTTCTTTGCGGATATCCCATTCAAATTTTAATTCTGTCATATGTACATTGTACTTATAATAAGTCTGATGTCAAGATTGAACCGGCCTCCGCCTTCCCGGAAATGATGATCTCCAGCCAGAATTCGGACGGATATGACAATGCGCCTCTTACCAGCCATTCCGGCGGAACCGTAAATTCTCCATGAAGCAAATCTCTGATGCTTTTCAGCCACAGGCTGCCGAATCCTTCGTTTTCAAAAGCATCGCCTTCCACCAGCGACCGGCTGTAATCGACCAGGCTGGTGAGGTATTGCCGCTCCCGCCGGGGCAGATTGGTCACCCGCAGGCCCAACCGGTCTGTGCCGATGTTACGGGCTTCCATGATAAACCCGTCCGTGTTAGCCCAGTCCTGTTTCGAAACGGCGTTTTTCAGCATCTCCTGGAGGCATGTGAAAATCAGCGTCTCATTCTCATAAACCATCAGCCCGGTTTGCCTGACATGTATGTTCTGTCTCAACAGATTTTTCAGCTGATCGCTGCCTGCCTGTGAATCCGGGATATCCAGCGCTTTGGCCAGCCGGTAACGGTAATTGATATCATGAATACAAAGATCGATGACCCCCTCTTTTACTTCGGTCATGACCTTGTCGAGCGCGATGATATCCTTGTGGAGGCCATATTTTTTGCTTCTGACTTCAGACAAAACGACGTCAAATATATCTGAAAAATATTTCAGCCGGACCCGGGCAAAGCCGATGTTCTCCCTGGCCCGGTCTAACTGATCGGCAGGCGCGCCGGCAGCGACAATTCTTTCCAGTTCTTCGACCCGGCGATTGACCTGTGGAAACCAGTTCCTGATCTCGTGGGACAACTTGCCAATGTAACGGCGCCTCATCTCTTCCTGCGCCAGCCGCTTATGCCCGAACTCTTCCTTCAAAATAGCATAAAGCCGGGCAATCATCCGGGCCATATCGTGAATGATGATATTAAGCCACCTGGCCTCTTCGTTGAAATATATTTCCAGGATAGTCTCCGGCACATCCGGATCATTCACCGGAATAATGAATCGGCTTACGCAATCCAGTGACCATGCCCATATTTTTCCGCTGTAGCCGAACAGATCCGCCAGTTGTAACCGGATATCGGCATCAAGGTCCTGAATCACCGGTTTCCTGTTATTAAAAATTGTCGTCAGGTCATGGTCATTGGCTGATAGGGAACTCGCCATCAACATCTTATATTTATTTTCAAAATCGGAAAGGCCGTCATCGCTGATGAGCTTCAGGCGACACTCCAGCCTATCTTCAGGGCGCTCGGCATATATTTGCCTCTCCCTTATCGTCCATTGCTTGTTTTTTCCTCTACCCCACAAGACGGCGGCTGAAAACGGAACAAACCAGGATAGCAACTCAAAGATCAAATGAAAGGGAACCGTATCCACTTCCAGACAGGCGATCTTTTCCTGAATGTGCGCGTTGGCGTAATTTTTTTTGGTTTCAAAACTCTGTAAACAGCAATATTGGGCCATCCGCAGCACTTTATATAAGTTCGTTTTCATCTCCTCGGATTCCAGCTGGACTTGCGTGCCTGCTGCCGGGGTTCTTTTTTGTGAGGAACCGGTATGGCCTTTGGCGATAATATTTCTTAATGTTTTAATGTCCTCCTTCTGCTTAAAACAACTGAAGGTTAAAAACCCTTTGCCGCTGGTAAGAAAAAACGAGTTGGTTTCCGCAGAATAAAAATAGAGAATCACCGCGCCGGGGATAAATGAATTATTAAAAGAACGATAATAATCTCTGGCGTTATCTGACATGATGTGGCTTTTAAAAGGGTGGAAAGAGTCAAAATCGTTCGTTCGACTCAGATCAACTATTGCCTCCGGAAAATAAGCCAGAAGGCCTATTCTGTTCCCCCCAATAGTGATAGGCGCGCAATAAGTCGTATATTTGTCGGAAGCGCAAAAATGTTTCAGGAGCTCTTTCTGCAGGAGGGAATAAAAACGACCCAGGATGGAAGAAGAGGATGAACCATCGAACTGATCAAAAAAATTATTTATCCGGAAGAAAAGACGGTCGGGTCTGTTGAAGACTTCGCTGATATCGACATTTGGAGTTGGAAGATTCATCGGCGGAGCCGAGGCGGGATAGCGCAGGGAAACCAATATGTCCGAAAGGATCATATTGATTTCTTCAATGGTCAAATTATCGATGGCATTGTTGTCATCACCCAGAAGATATCGGGCAACCGGCTCCCAATTATCGGTGATAACCTGCGGTTCATCCTTGAAAATCGGCGCCAGTCGTTTTTTGAGGGATTTGGTTTCGTTAATAATATAATTAATATGTTCTTCGGGCCAAGCCATTGGCACATCCATTCTCCCCCCCTCCGGCAAAATATTAAAAGGAAATTAGCAAAACACATGCCGGATTTTTTCTTATTTTATAACAGCTTCTTATATAAATCCAGCCCCCGGTATTGTAATTGGCAGATACCAGCCCCGTTAGATCTTTCTCTCATATAACCGGGTTCCATGTATTGTGATAATCAAACATCACAACCGTGCGCATTTCTAACAAAATTGCCTGACATCTTTCTCCAGGCAAATACCCAATCCGGTTTTTTATAAGTTTAACTTATTAGAATTAAAGCAACTTTATATCGTCGCGGCTCATTAACGATAAAGTAGTCGATGTTTGGTATTTTGTTTGCTTTCTATCATTTAAAAATGGGAGGGGAAATGGCTTCAGAAAACGCATACCAGAAAGAGAATCGCGTCGCCCTGATCCTGCCTGTAGCAGTGGCCTTTGTGATTCCCGGCATAGTCGGGCTGTTTCAGCCGGAGTTAATAGACGCGTTTTTCATGTTCATTCTATTTCTTGTTTTGTCCGTGCTGCCGGGGTATGTCATTTTTCGGACTCTGTATGCCTGGGTCATGGGAGACTCTTTTTTCAGAACACTGCTGACCTGCCTGAAGCCCCTTCCTGCCGGTCTGCCCATGGGATCGGACCTGAAGAACAAGGCCACACCCTATATCACCATTACCCTCATAGCGATCAACACGATTCTTTTTATTGTGGTATCGAACGACATTAAGCCTCTGTTGGCTTTTCCACCACACCGGCACCCTTCCTGGTGGCAATACCCGATCGGATTTTTCATGCATGCCTTTATGCACGCCAACTGGTCCCACCTGATCGGCAACATGCTTTTCCTTTGGATCTTCGGTAACACACTGGAAACACGCATCGGCCATTACCGTTTTCTGGTAGTTTATATTGCCTGTATTGCCGGCGCCGCCATCTTTTGCTGTTTGATGGCGGCCATCGCGGGGACGCACAGAAGTGGCATCGGCGCTTCCGGTGCGATTTCCGGGATCATGGGGGTGTTTGCCGTGCGCTGTTATTTTGCACGCGTAACGATCGGGCTGCCGTTTCTTTTCCTCCCGATGATGACAGTTCCTCTGCGCGTCCAGGCGCTGGTTTTGATCAGCCTTTTCTTCGCCATGGACACAGCCGGCAGCCGGGATATATTCAACGGCTCCGCTTCCAATGTCGGCTACTGGGCGCATGTCGGCGGTTACCTGTTCGGTTTTTTTCTTTCTTTTTTCTTGGGCTTTCACCTCCAGGCCGCGAAAGAATCGGTCAGCGTCAAGGCCGACCGATTGCGGCAAAACGAATTTGGAAAAAAAGAAGCGGCTGATTTGTATATGGATATCCTTGAAAAAGAACCGGGCAACATCGAAGCCCTGACATTTTTCCTTGATTATTACAAGCAGAACCCTCAAAAGCATCCTTATATTTACAGCATGCTGATCAAGGAATTGACCAGCAAAGACATGAATCAGGCCGTGGCCCTGTTTGACAACTTCTACCTCCGGTATATCAGTTTCATCACCAGCGCCGCTGCTCTGAAACTTGGCATGTACTATTACAACAAGTGTGAGCTGGAGAAATCACGGAATTGCCTGGAAGTGGCCAGAAACAAACCTGGTCCATGGCAGGCCAAAGCCACGTTGTTTCTGGGAAAAGTATTTCATGATATGGGCAATAAAGACCGAGCCCGGCAGTTTTTTGCGGAGACCCGGATCCGGTTTCCCGGCACAGACTTCGCGCGGGAAGCAGCTAAAGATGAACAAAGTTGAAAAAAAGGTTGACTTTGAGATACCTTTTGTTTATTTATATCAACAAATCGTATATCGAACAAACAACAAGGGACGACCATGTCAACTCTTTCCTTTGCTTCATTTTATAAGAAGGCGACCGCCCTGCCCGGTGTCGGCTCCCAGTCCGACCTGGCCGCCGTCCTGGGCGTTCATCGGTCCTCCATCACCCAGGCCAAGCGCAAAAACACGGTGCCGGACGCCTGGCTGCTGAAAGTCATTGAGCACTTTCAACTCGACCCCTCCTGGTTGAGGACGGAATCCGGCGGCGGCCCGCCTCTTGCGGCCTTCACCCGGGAAGCCGTGACGGCCGTGCCCCGCGTCCGGGCCCGGCTGCACGCCGGCGGCGGCTCCTTTGAAACCAGCCCGGAGGTGGAGTCGTTTTTCGCCTTCCGCCGGTCCTGGCTGCGCCGCAAGGGTGACCCGGACAAGATGGTGCTCATGGACGTGGTCGGCGACAGCATGTCGCCGACCATCGAGGAGGGTGACACCGTGCTGGTGGACCAGTCCCGCACGGACATCTACGCCGGCGGCATCTACGCCCTGGGCATCGACGACACCGTCATGGTCAAACGCCTGGAAAAGCATCCCGGCCGGCTGGTGCTGATCAGCGCCAACAGCCGCTACGCGCCGGTCTACCTTCAGGGCGAAGAGATCAACCGCGTCCGCGTCATCGGAAGAGTGATCTGGATATGCCGGGAACTGGGATAACCCACACCGGCTTTCCGTCGCCGGCCCAGGACTTTGCCGAAGGCCGGCTGGACCTGAACCGGCTGATCATCACCCATCCCGCGGCCACCTTTTTCATGCGGGCGGCCGGTGAGGCCATGCGGGAAGCCGGCATTCACGCCGGCGACATCCTGGTGGTGGACCGGGCCCTGACGGCCGTCCACCGGGACGTGATCGTGGCCGTGATGGACGGGGAGTTGATGGTCCGACGGCTCTGGCGCCGCGGCGGCGAAATCCGCCTGATGCCGGAAAACAGGGCCTTCGGCCCCGAGGTCATCCGCCGGGAAACGGACCTGGTCGTCTGGGGAGTCGTCACCTATGTACTTCACTGCCTGCGGCACGCCGGAGAACGGCGGCCACCCGGACCATAGCGGCCGTTCCCTGATCGCGCTGGTGGACTGCAACAACTTCTATGTTTCCTGCGAGCGGGTCTTTCAGCCCTGCCTGGAAGGCCGGCCGGTGGTGGTGCTGTCCAACAACGACGGCTGTGTCATCGCCCGTTCCAACGAAGCCAAGGCCCTGGGCATCGCCATGGGCGCCCCCGCCTTCAAGATGAAGCTCCTGTTCCGCCGCCACGGGGTGCGGGTCTTCTCCTCCAACTACGCCCTGTACGCCGACATGTCCGACCGGGTCATGACCGTGCTGGAACTGCTGGAGCCGGAACTGGAAATCTACTCCCAGGACGAAGCCTTTCTGTCCCTGACCGGGACGACGCCGGCGGCCCTGGAGGAGCAGGCCCGGATGATCCGGGCGACGGTCCGGCAATGGACCGGCATCCCGGTGTCCATCGGTCTGGCGCCCACCAAGACCCTGGCCAAGGTGGCCAATAAAATCGCCAAGACCCGTCCGGAATGCAACGGTGTCTTCCGCGTGGACCGGACCATCGACCTGGCCGGCCTGCTGGCCGCCGTTCCCGTGGGCGATATCTGGGGCGTGGGCCGCCAGTACACGAAGCTTCTCCACCGGTACGGCATACAAACCGCCGCCGATCTGGTCCGCATGCCGGAGCCGTGGATCAGAAAACAGATGACCATCCAGGGACTGCGGATCGCCCGGGAACTGGGCGGCCTCCCCTGCTCGGAATTGCAGACGGAAGCGCCTCCAGCGAAGAGTCTGGTCCGCTCCCGCTCCTTCGGCCGGCCGGTGACGAACCTGGCCGAGCTGGAGGAAGCCGTGTCCGTCCATGTTCACCGGGCCGGGGAAAAGCTGCGGCAGGCCGGGCAGATCGCCCACTGCCTGCACGTCTTTATCCTGACCGACCGGTTCCGCCCCCTGCCCCAGTACGCGGCCAGCGACTTTGTTCCGCTTCGCCCGCCTTCGGACCGCACCCCCGTCCTGCTGTCCGCGGCCCTGGCCGTGCTGCGGCGGATCTACCGGCCCGGTTACGGCTACAAGAAAGCCGGGGTCATGCTCTCCGGCCTGGCATCGGCGTTAAACCGCCAGACCTTTATCGAGGAGTATCTCGCTCCCGGCAGCGACGCCGGGCAACGGCTGATGACGGCCCTGGACCGGGTCAATGAGCGTTTCGGCCGGGACACCCTCTATTTCGCCGCCAGCGGCCTGGAACATTCCTGGGAGATGCGCCGCCGCCACACCTCGCCGGCCTTCACGTCGCGCTGGCATGAGCTGCCGGTGGTATCCTGACAGTCTGACAAAAAAGGCGGGGAGGCGGGGGGACAAAATAAAAAAGGGGCAAGCCTTCAGGCATCCTGAAGACCCGCCCCTTTTAATCCTTCCCCTCATAAAAGGCACACCTGAAATCTTATTGAAAATGATGGACCCAGCGCAGGTTCAGCCGGTCGCCTTCGGGACGATTTTCCGCGTCGGACTCAAAGTAAAGGTTGCAGAAAAGATGATCATGCTGGGAAAAATGGTAGACCATTCCGGGCCCGATCCCCAGGACCTGCTCCTTGGTACCGGAAATATCATGACCGTCCATCTCGGTATTGCTGATCTGCTTGAGGTAATACCCGTTGATGCCGAGCCGCAACCGATTCTTCAGCACTTCGTAATCCATGGCGAAGTTGGCGTGAACCGCCTCGCCCGCCTGAACATCATCGGCGTCCAGGGCCTGGTAGGCTCTGCCGGGGTCTTTGTTTTCGAAGTTATAGAGGTAATGAATACGCGTACTGGCCGTCAGCCCCGGGGCGATAAACAGGGTGCCCGCCCAGTAAGGGTTGAATGAAAAGAAATTGCTGCCGGGATTGATTTCCTTGTGATCGCTGTACTTTCCCGTCGGGAATATCATCTGGAACTCGACACGGTGCATGAAAACCGGTCCGTTTTTACCCATGACCGGATCCCACTGCAGGTAGGGACCGATCAGAATATCTCCCACGCCCGTGTCATTCTCTTGAGGGAAAGGGGGAACGGAAGCGCCATAAGTTATATCGGCATTCACGACGGGAATGATGACATCAAGGCCCCACTTGCCGCCCATCAACACCGGTTGATCCGATTGATAAAGAAACTGGGTCAGGGTGATCCAGGCATCCAGTTCCTCGTCGGCGAATGAAGGCAGCGCGCAATGGCCGTCCTTATCGGTAAATTTATCCGCAGTCCAGTACTGAACATATTGCGAAAAATAGAACCCGGGACCGGCCGGCGGGCCGCCGTCGAGAAAACTCGTGAACCCCAGGTTGACCGCCGGCAGATCATAGGCCTGAACCCCGGCGCCGGGAACAACCAACAGCATGAAGCAAGATAAAAGCAATACGATCCGATGCGTCTTCATAAACCCTTCTCCTCTTTTAATCGATTGACCTGCTGGCAAAAGCCCCCCATATTAACGTCGTCAAAAACAATTAATGCCGGAAATAAATATATTTTGATTGCCCATCGGAATTTGTCAAGGACAAAATGGGTGACAGTGCCGCTGCGCGACACGTTGAGTCAATGATGCCAGAACCACCAGTGAATAATAGCCGGGATTCAATTCTCCTCGTGATTTAACGCCTTCGCCAGGTTCTACTGCGATTATTCACTTGGCCCCTTGAACCCTCCCGAAACACATACAGTCAACCGAGAAGATTGTGCTGTGGTGATCCAATTAGTCGGGAAATGAGCCATAAAATAAGATAGGCGGTTCCCGAAATTCGTCATATAATACGGGGAAAATAAGGAGGGCAGTCATGAACGATAAGATTAAGCTGGGCGTCTCCTCCTGTCTGATGGGGAACCCGGTCCGCTACGACGGCCAGCACCAGCTGGACCGGTTTCTGACCGATCAACTGGGGCAATACGTGGAGTGGGTTCCGGTCTGCCCGGAAGTGGAATGCGGCCTGCCGGTTCCCCGCGAAACCATGCGGCTGGTCGGAACTCCGGAAACCTCCCGTCTGATCACCACCCGTTCCGGCGTTGATCACACCGAAAAAATGCTGACCTGGATTGACGGAAAACTGCCGGGACTGGAGAAGGCGGATCTGTGCGGTTTTGTGTTTAAAAGCAAATCCCCCAGTTCCGGCATGCAGGGCGTCAAAATCTACACGGAGCAGGGGATGCCGTCCGCCAGTGGATCCGGTCTGTTTGCCGGGGCCTTCATGAAACGGTTTCCGCTGCTGCCGGTGGAGGATGAGGGCCGCCTGAACGATGCCGGGCTGCGGGAAAATTTCATTGAACGCATTTTCGTCATGCATCGCTGGAAACAATATATAAAAAATGACGGCAGCCATTCCGGACTGGTGGATTTTCATACCCGGCATAAACTGCTGATCATGGCCCACAGCCCCGCCGATCTCAGGCCCCTGGGCAGTCTGGTGGCACAGGGCAGGCGGACGAGACAGGAACGGCTCCAGGCCGAATACCTTGGCCTGCTCATGTCCGCCCTGGCCCGTAAGGCCACGGTCCGGAAAAACACCAACGTGCTGGATCACATCATGGGCTATTTCAAGAAACAGCTGACCGCCGATGAAAAGCAGGAGATGAAAGACCTGATCGGAGAGTATCACACCGGCCTGGTGCCCCTGATCGTGCCCGTGGCCATGCTGCGGCATTACGTCCGCAAGTTCGATGAGCCATATTTAAAAGGACAGTTTTACCTTCATCCCCATCCCGCCGAATTGAAACTGAGAAACCACGCCTGACCAATTAGACCTTGCATGTTGCCGGTATATTGATAATAATATCAAAATTGACTGGTGTTGAATCCTTTAACCGCTGTGTGAAACAATGTTTTTTACCAAGAAAAAAAAGGCGGATCCGGCCCAGCCGCCGCTCCATCCGGAAGTTCAGCCGACGCCCGGGCTGGTGAAAAGTATTTTTCTTGCTTACGGTATTGTCGTGCTGCACCTGTCCCTGATCGCCATGGTCGGGCTGCTGGTGCTGGTGTTAAGCGGAGTGGTGAATTATTTTATCTGGCTCCTGCTGGGCGGACTGGGACTGGTTTACGGCGGCATCTGGTTTTTCCTGAAAAAAATGAAGGATGAACGGCAGGCCATCCGGCAAATCCTCCGGCTCCCCGAATTTCAGGGCAAAACCCTGGAAATCTCCCTGTTCGGGGGCGCCGCCTCCTTCAAAGTCGGTCATCGGCGGGAAGAAGCCGTGGACATCAAAGCCGTCGGAACTTCAGCCAGACCGTTACTGGACACGCCGATCCGGTCGCGGATTGATGATCTCGGCGAATTGAGCCGTTTGTACGGCGAAGGAATGATTACCCGGGAAGAGTTTGAACAGCTGAAAATCGAACTTCTGCCTCCGCTCCATAAACGGGCGTAAACGGTTAATCTTTTCAGCCTGTTGATGGCTTCCCTGCGAGCAGGTAAGTGGGTTGTCTTCCCCTCCCCCGATCCCGGCAACCCTGTTCCGAAAGGATTCCCATGAACGGAAACCGGCGGTTCGCTGACACGATCATCGAATATGTCTATACCATCCGTATTAAAGAGGGTGTGGCCATGGCCGCGCAGCACGGTCCGGGCTGCGCGGCGCTTACCGGTTATCGCGCGGATGAATTTGAAAATGACCCGCTGCTGTGGCTGAGCCGGGTGCCGGCCGAAGACCGCGACCGGGTGGTCGACATGATGAGCCAGGCCGCCGCCGGCCGGCAGACACCTTCTATTGAACACCGCTTTGTGCGCAAGGAAGGCCGGACGCGGTGGGTCAGAAACACGCCTATCCTTTACGGGAAAGAGGCCGGCCCCGGGTGTCACGGCCTGATCCAGGACATCACCGAGCACCGGCAGGCCGAATCCCTTCTCCGCGAAAGCCGGGATATGCTCAACCGGGTGCTGGACACGTTGCCCCAGGCCATCTTCTGGAAGGACCGGGACGGCCTCTATCTGGGCTGCAACCTGGCCTTTGCCCGGGCGGCGGGACTGGATAAGCCGGAGCAAATCGTCGGCAAGACCGACTTCGATCTGCCCTGGCCCCGGGAAGAAGCCGAGGCTTACCGCCGGGACGATCAGGCCGTGCTGAACAACAGACAGCCCCGTTTTCACATCATCGAACCCCTGCAGCAGGCGGATGGAAAGCGGTTGTGGATCGACACCTCCAAGGTGCCCCTGCTGGATGACCGGGGCCGCCCGGTGGCGGTGCTGGGTATATCCGGCGACATCACCGACCGCAAACGAATGGAAGAAGAGCTGGCCCGGGAAAAGACGTTTGTGGAAGCCATCTTCAACAGCGTGCCCGGCATGCTCTACCTCTATGACGCCAAAGAACGGCTGGTCCGCTGGAACAAAAAACATGAAACCATGTCGGGATACAGCGCCGAGGAACTGACCGACAAGCACGTGCTGGAATGGTTCGCTGGTGATGAAAAAAGCCTGAAGAATATCATCGACGGCATCCAGACGACCATGCGGGAAGGCACCGGGGAGGCGGAAGCCGATCTGCAAAAAAAAGACGGCACGACGATCCCCATGTACTTCACCGGCACCCGGCTGACCATCGACAACCAGCCCTATCTGACCGGCATCGGCATCGACATCACCGAACGGAAGCGGGCCGAGGAAGAGCGGGAAAAACTCCAGGCCCAGTTGCTCCAGGCCCAGAAGATCGAATCGGTGGGCCGGCTGGCCGGGGGCGTGGCCCACGATTTCAACAACATGCTCAACGTCATCCTCGGCCACGCGGCCATGGCCCTCCGGTCTTTGCCCGATGACGACCCGCTTTACGAAAGCCTGGAGCAGATCCAGAAAGCCGCCGCCCGTTCCGCCGGGCTCACGCGGCAGCTGCTGGCGTTTGCCCGCAAGCAGACCGTTGAACCCCGGGTACTGGATCTGAATCGGACCGTGGCCGGCATGAGGGAGATGCTCGGCCGGCTGATCGGTGAAGACATCGAGCTGGCCTGGCGCCCGGGGCCGGACCCCATCCTGGTGGAAATGGACCCTTCCCAGATCGACCAGATTCTGGCCAACCTGTGCGTCAACGCCAGGGACGCCATCAAGGGAACGGGGATCATCACCATCGAGACCGGTTCCATTGACATAGACGAGTCTTACTGCGCCGAACACGCCGATTGCACTCCCGGTGCGTATGTTCTGCTGGCCGTCAGCGATAACGGCAGCGGCATGGACCCGGCAACCGTCGCCCGTCTGTTTGAACCGTTCTTTACCACCAAGGAGATGGGCAAGGGCAGCGGTCTGGGGCTGGCCACGATTTACGGCATCGTCCGTCAGAACCGGGGCTTTATCGATGTCTTCAGCCGGTTGGACATGGGTACGAGCTTCCGGGTCTACCTGCCCCGGCACACGGATGAAACGATCTCCGCCGCCAGGGAAGAGACGACAACATCATCCGAACGGGGAAATGAAACCATCCTGCTGGTGGAAGATGAATCCATGCTGCTGAACATGACCACCACCATGCTTGAATTCCATGGTTACAAAGTCCTGGCCGCCGGCACGCCGGCAGAGGCCCTGCGCCTGTCCCGGGAGCATAACGGCATCATCCACCTGCTCATAACCGATGTGATCATGCCCGAAATGAACGGGCGGGATCTGGCCTTGCTTCTGCTGTCCCGCCACACCGGCCTGAAAGTCCTGTTCATGTCCGGGTATACGGCCGATGTCATCGCCCATCACGGCGTACTGGATGAAGGCGTGCATTTTCTTCAAAAACCCTTTTCCATCAACAAACTGGCGGAAAAGGTGCGGGAAGTTCTGGAATCCTGAAACTCCGGGCAACCATAAATCAACAACTTTTCTTGACAGGAAGCCTTTGTCCATAATATAAAAATCCCCCATTAAACGAAATTTGATCGGACTGACCGACAATTTATGAGTAACTATTTGGATCAATAAACTTTTAGAAACGGGAGGACAGCATGGCAGATTATTACATCAACATTTTCATGAATGATGACAGACAGCAGAAACTCACCGACGCCGGCCTGGCGGGCCAGATAACGGACGTTGACGGCAAGAAAGCCATTCGGGTGCCAGTCAGCGAAAAAGAGCATAAGAAGCTGACCAAGGGCTTTCCGGATCTGACGTTTGACGCTTCCAGCGCCTGCGTCCTTCCCGAAACCCCGGAGAATACCCTGTTTGATATCATCTGCAACATGAAAACCATCGACGTCATGAAAATGGCCATCATGAAGCTGTACAACCCTCTGGCCGGCAAGGCCATCCGCTCGGCCCAGCGGTAATAAAGTCGCCCGGCGGTCCGCACGCCTTGAAGTAAATAAAAAGGGAACAGGTTTCAACCTGTTCCCTTTTTTTATTCTACTATAGAACCATCCTGATTTCAAATCAAAGATGATCGCAAGGCGGCCAGGAGAAGGCGACGAAGGCGTATTGTAATACGCCGAGGAGCCGACGACGCAGCCAACGCAGCGAGCGCTTTGATTTGGAATCGGGATTAGGTGCCTTCTTCCCAGGTATCCATGTACGCCTTCTGCTCCGCCGTCATCTCGTCGATCTCGATGCCCATGGCCTTGAGCTGCAAACCGGCGATGGCGTCGTCGATTTCACGGGGCAGTTGGATCACGCCCGCTTTCATTTTGCCCTTGTTCTTGACGCCGTATTCACAGGCCAGGGCCTGGCCGCAGAAGGAGGTGGACATGACCTCGCTGGGGTGGCCTTCGGCCGCGGCCAGGTTGACCAGGCGACCTTCTCCCAGGACAAAAATTTTCTTTCCTTTCAGGACATACTCGTCCATGAAGGGACGCACCCGGCGCATGGAATCGGCCGCCTTGCCCAGACGGGCCAGGTCCAGTTCCACGTCAAAGTGGCCGGAGTTGGCCAGAATGACGCCGTTCTTCATTTTTTTCATGTGCTCCAGGCGGATGACGTGCTTGTTGCCGGTGACGGTGCAGAAAACATCGCCGATCTTGACCGCGTCGTCGAGCTTCATGACCCGGTAGCCGTCATAATGGGCCTGCAGCGCCCGGAAGTTGTCCACCTCGGTCACAATCACGTTGGCCCCGAAGCCCTTGGCCCTGGCCGCCACGCCCTTGCCGCAGCTGCCGTAGCCGCACACCACGAAGTTCTTGCCGGCGTAGAGCAGGTTGGTGGCCCGCAGGATGCCGTCGATGGAGGACTGGCCCGTGCCGTAGAAGTTGTCCACCAGGTGCTTGGTCTGGTTATCGTTGACGGCGATCATGGGGTACTTGAGGGCCTTGTCCTTGGCCATGGCCTGGAGCCGGATGATGCCGGTGGTGGTCTCTTCGCAGCCGCAGATGATGTTTCTGATCAGTTTCGGATGGTTCTTGTGGATTTCGGAAACCAGATCGCAGCCGTCGTCAATGGTGATGTGAGGTTTGGCTTCGATAACGTAATTGATATAGCGATAATAGTCTTCGGTAGTCTCGCCTTTGTATGCCCAGACCTTGACCCCTTCTCTGGCCAGGGCCGCGGCCACGTCATCCTGGGTGGACAGGGGGTTGCACCCGGTGATGTACACGTCGGCGCCGCCGGCAATCAGCACCCGTACCAGGATGCCGGTTTCCTTGGTCACGTGGAGGGCCATGCCGATGCGGATGTCCTTCAAGGGTTTTTCCTTCTTGAATTGTTTTTTCACTTCCATCAGGGCGGCCATGTTCAACTCGGCCAGTTCCAGGTTGTTTTTACCCTGGGCCGCCAGGGACAGATCCTTTACCTCATAATAATCACCTTTCGCCATGCTCATCTTATTTTCCTTTCATAAAAATTATAATAAATTATATTAAGGCATTACATATAAATATGTAAAGCTCTCTAATAGGGTTTTCAGGCCCTTTTAACCGCCAGAAACACATTCACCGTCAGGCCGTAATTCACGGAAAACCGTTCCAGCCCATCCGGCGAGAAGCCGGCGCCGGCAAGCCAGCCTTCCATCTCCCGTCGGGAAAAACCATACCAGGCGCCGCCGATCTTTTCCCGCACCGCCTCTTTGGCGTGCTTGTCAAAGTCGGCGACGATAAACAAGCCGCCTTCCTTTAAAATACGATTGGCTTCGGCCAGCACCTTGACCGGCTCGGAGACGTGGTGCAGCACCATATTCATGACCGCGGCGTCGGCTTCCCGGTCTCGCATGGGCAGGTACTCCAGTTCTCCCAGCCGCAGATTGATACCGGGAACGGTGCCGGTACGAAGGCGGGCCTGCTCCAGCATGCCCGGCGAACTGTCCACGCCGATGATGGTTTCCGCCCGTTGTTTCAACGCCAGCATCAAAGAGCCGGTGCCGCAGCCAAGGTCAGCGACAACCGCTGGTTTCCCGATCTTTTCGGCAATAATCCGGTTCAAGTCCAGGTCGCCCAGCACCTCGGATTTTCGGTCCTCCCAGGTTGCGGCCACAGACTCGAAAAAACGCTTTGTCCTGGTCTGCCTCTCCCGGATCAGTGCCGCGGCCCGATCCAGGTCATTCCGGCAAACGGGTTCATTTTCCAGAGATTGCCTGACCAGCGCCGTCAGCAAGGCGTTCTCATCGTTGACTGCCCCGGAATAATAGACAAACCCCCCGTCCCGCCGGGATTGCAGGAGCCCGGACGCCACCAAAATCTTCAGGTGGCGGGATACGCGGGACTGGATCATCTCCATGACCGTGACCACTTCGTTGACATTCAGTTCGTGGTGCTGGAGCAGATGCAACAGTCGCAGCCGAGTCTCATCGGAAATTGATTTTAACTTATTGACTATATTCATTTATGACTTTATCAATATATGTTGATATATTTATTTTATTATCCTTTCTCCAGGGGATATGTCAAGAAGAAACACAACCATAGACAATTTTTTTGGGAAATTAGTGGCAGCATGGGCAGGTCATCGAAGGCATCACAATCAAGAATCCCTTTCTGGGCTCCACGCCATGAAAACGGGAAAGAAAAAGATGAATGAGGGTTGACAACACCGTCTTATAAAGGTACTAAACACACCATGACAGCGGCGAACGCGCCGCTGTCGGCCAGACAAACCCTTAAGATTCAGA
This sequence comes from Thermodesulfobacteriota bacterium, assembly GCA_040753795.1. Classification (NCBI taxonomy): domain Bacteria; kingdom Pseudomonadati; phylum Thermodesulfobacteriota; species Thermodesulfobacteriota bacterium. The sequence goes on along the minus strand of JBFMDX010000010.1, from coordinate 76,245 downwards.
TAAATAAGACCAGAAAAACAAAAAATGATCCAACTTGATTTCAAAAAATCCGGCGGGTTGATTCCCGCCATTGTTCAGGACTATCAGACAGGAGAAGTTCTGATGCTGGCCTATATCAACCAGGCCGCCTGGGAACTTTCCCTGACTTCGGGAAAAGCCGCCTATTACAGCCGGTCCCGGGACGCGCTCTGGGTAAAAGGCGAGACATCCGGCCATGTCCAGCGGATCCGGGAGATCCGCGTGGACTGCGATCTTGACACCGTGCTCTTCCGGGTGGAGCAGACCGGCGCCGCCTGCCACAAGGGATACCGAAGCTGTTTTTTCACACAGGTTAAAAACAACGGCGAAGCCGTCATTACCCAGGAACTTGTCTTCGACCCGTCGGAGGTTTACAAAAAATGAGCAAGATACTGAAGCTGGGAATCCCCAAGGGAAGCCTGCAGAACGCCACCATCGAACTGTTCAAGAAGTCGGGCTGGAAGATCAACGTCAACGACCGAAGCTATTTTCCGGAAATCAACGACGAGCATATCAGCTGCTCCCTGTGCCGGGCCCAGGAGATGTCCCGCAATGTCGAGCACGGCACCCTGGACGGCGGCCTGACCGGCCTGGACTGGACCGCGGAAAACGGCTCGAATGTTCAGGTGGTGGCCGACCTGGTCTATTCCAAGGTCAGCGCCCGGCCCGCCCGCTGGGTGCTGGCGGTGGCCAATGACTCCCCGATCAAATCCCTGGAAGACCTGGAAGGCAAAACCATTTCCACCGAACTGGTCAATTTCACCAAGCGGTTTTTCGCCAACCTGAACATCCGCGTCAACGTGGAGTTCTCCTGGGGCGCCACCGAGGCCAAGGTCGTGACCGGCCTGGCCGACGCCATCGTGGAAATCACCGAAACGGAAAGCACCATCCGGGCACACAACCTGCGGGTCATTCATGAACTGATGCAGACCCACACCCAGCTCATCGCCAACCACGACGCCTGGAAGGACCCGTTTAAAAAAGCCAAGTTGAAACAGATCGCCCTGCTGTTAAACGGCGCCCTCAAGGGCGACCGCATGGTGGGCCTTAAGATGAACGCCCCCGGCGACAAGCTGGACAAGGTCATCGAGCTGTTGCCCAGCCTGAACGCGCCCACAGTGGCCTCCCTGTACCGTTCGGACTGGTATGCTGTTGAAACCGTCGTCGCCTCGGACGCGGTCCGCGACCTCATCCCGAGACTTATGGCCCACGGCGCCGAAGGAATCATCGAATACCCGCTCAACAAGGTGATATGAACGCGCCCGTGTGTGGCCGGACGGATCGACCATGATCATCAAGTCCGCAACTTTTGTCACCAGCGCGGTCAAACCGGCCCAGTATCCCGGCCAGGACCTGCCGGAGATCGCTTTTGCCGGGCGGTCCAACGTCGGCAAGTCCTCGTTGATCAACCGGCTGGTCAACCGCCGCAACCTGGTCAAGACCAGCTCGACCCCGGGGAAAACCCGGCTGATCAATTTTTTCAATATCGACGACCGGATGCTTTTCGTGGATCTCCCGGGCTACGGATACGCCAAAGTCTCCCATGCGGAACAGAAAACCTGGGGACCGATGGTCGAGACCTATCTTACCGGGCGGACCGTGTTGAAGGGAGCGGCCCTGCTCCTGGATTTGCGGCGCCAGCCGCGGGAAGACGAGTTCATGCTCCTGGATCTGTTTTCCCGGCACGCCATTCCCTATATCATTGTCCTGACCAAGGCCGACAAGCTCAAGAAAGCCGCTCAGAAGGAGCAGCGCCGGGCCATCGCGTCCGATTTCGGACTGGATGAAAACGACCTGATTCTCTTTTCCGCCAAATCCGGCCTGGGGAAAGAAGACATCCTGACCGCCATCGAGGAACTGACCGAAAATGACCAAGAAAAAATCCCCTGACAACGAACCGGCCGGTGTTTTCCGCTCCGGCTTTATCGCCATCTGCGGTCCTCCCAACGCCGGCAAATCGACCCTGATCAACCGGCTGACCGGAGAAAAAATCTCTATCACCTCGGACAAGCCCCAGACCACCCGCAACCGCATCCTCGGCATCGTCAACCGGGACAAGGCCCAATTGGTCTTCATGGACACGCCCGGCATTTTCAAAGCCTCCGGCAGGCTTAACACCCGCATCGTGGACAGCGCCATCGCGGCCCTGGCGGAGGTGGACGTCATCCTGATGATGGTCGACGTGTCCAGCCGTTCCCGCCGCGACGACGAAGCCCTGGTCGTCCGGCACCTGGGGAAAACGAGCAAGCCGGTAGTGCTGGCGTTAAACAAAATCGACCTGGTCAAAAAACCGGCCATCCTGAACCATATCGACCAGTGGCGGGCCGTCCATTCCTTTGCCCATATTTTCCCTGTTTCCGCCAAAGACGGCGAGCAGACGGATGATCTGCTGCGGGAACTTGAAAAACTGCTTCCGCCGGGTGCCCCCCTGTTCCCGGAAGACATGGTGACCGACATGCCGGAGCGTTTCATCGCCGCGGAAATGATCCGGGAAAAAGTCATCCGCCTGACCGGCCAGGAAATCCCCTATGCCACGGCCGTCAGCATCGACACCTTTCAGGAAAAAAAGAACGGTTCCGTCATCTATATCCAGGCCACCATTCACGTGGAAAAGGATTCCCAGAAAGGCATCATCATCGGCAAGCAGGGGCGGATGTTAAAAACAATCGGCGAGAGGAGCCGCCTGGACATCCAGCGCATGACCGGCGCCAAAGTCTACCTGGAGTTGTTTGTCCGGGTGCAGGACAAATGGCGTTCCGACGACGCCAAGCTTACCGAGTTCGGCCTGCCCTGAATTGCCCGGGCCCCTGATCTCCGCGACAAACCATTAAGGCAGGGATTTCCCCTGCCCGACCGCAACCGACCAGGCGGCGATATGAAGACCGGATATGGTGATGTTTTTTTCCGTGGCCCGGAAGCCGGCCCCGGGAGGAACCATGGCCATGGCCTCCCGGGTGATTAAGATTTCCCCGGAAGAGGCCACGTCTTCCCCGAGTTTGGAAGCGCGGTTGACGGCGTCCCCGAAGCAGTCTTCCCCTTTTATCACGAGTATTTTCCCGTAATCGATGCCACATGAGATGTGGATATCCAACTCGTCGGAGGTGATCAGGTTGGATGCCGCGAAGGCGTGCTGTATGGCCAGTGCCGCGTTGAGGGCCGGCAGCGGTTCAGGGAAAACGGCGAAGCAGTTGTCCGCTTCGTATTTGATCATGCTGCCGCCATATGATTTGACGATGGGCGCCGTGGTCAACTGCATGCGCTTGACCATGGAAAGATAGTGGACGATCCCGAATTTGCGCGTGATGCGCGAGAACCCGGACATGTCCAGCACAAAGACGGCCCGCTCCATGCCGTACTTTTCCCAGAGTTCCGATTCGATCCGGCGGCGCTTTTCCGGATCTTCGGTATGTGAATAGTTGAGCAGCAGTTTCTGGAACTCTTTCGCGGGTGAGATCGGCATAAAGCTTCCGTGTGTTGGCGGTAAGGTGCGCGATATCCGGCGCTTTACAGCCGTATTTGATAACAACTTTTTACATGAATAATTTATATCAACTTCGGTCCGACGAATCCGTTTATATATAGAAGGCTTTGGGACTGTCGCTATCAGTGCCGCGGGGGTGCCGGCTATCCTTTTCCCCGGTTTGAGAAGTAATGCCGCCAGGCATTGACTCTTGCCGCTTCACCCCCGGTCAAGGGCTCCGCACGGAGAGAGACGGGTTTCAGGACGCGCTCGATAAAACCCTGAAGGCCGTCGGTGAGAATGTAAACATTCGCGTGACCCAGGCGGACCAGGGCGTCACGGGCCTGGGCCGGGTGGGTCATGCCGTTCGAATAGAGCACGACGATACCCCGGTCCGCCTTTGCGGCCAGGGCGGCCGGCAGATCGGACAGGGCGATGTTCACGGCGCCACGGATGTGAAAGGCCGCGTACTCTTCGGACGGCCGGATGTCGACCAGCAGCAGCCCTGGTTCACCCCGCATGAGGCGGTCGGCCAGGTCTTCGGGCTCCATGTGGTCTCCGGCCGCTTCGATCTCCGCCAGCATGGACAGGGTTTGCACCGGATCGCCGGCGGCCGTCGTTCCCGCCGCCACTCTTCCCTGCACGGCCAACAGGCCCGAGGCAAGGGCCACCAGCACAAAGCTAAAGGACCACAGGAACGGGGACCGCCAGTAATTCCTTCCGGAGGACACGCGTTTTTCCAGATATTCGGCCCCCCAGAAGCACAGCAGGGCCACCGCCACCAGCAGGCAGGCGAATCCCCCGGGGGAAAGGCCCAGCGCCTGCCAGGCAAACTGCACCCCCCTGTCCCCCCAGGTGTAGAGGCCCTTCAGCAGGCCGAACAGTTCGTTAAAGAAGATGCTGCCGATGCCGGCGCCGCCCAGGAAGACCAAGGCGTCCAGCCGGCCGGAAGCAAGCCCCACCGCGGCGGTCCCCGGGCACCAGGCGCCCATGACGAACCCGACGCCGAAGATCAGGCCGCCCACGATCTGCGCCCCGTAGATGCTGGGCATCAAGAACAACTGGTCATCGTGGATCAGGCCCAGTTCCCGGGAATATTGAAGCCCGAACATCGCCACGATCACCGCCGTGAACATGACCTTCAGCACGGTCATGTCGCGGAAATAGAAGATGCCGGCCAGCCGGCGGGAACTGCCGAAACCGGCCTGCTCCAGGGAAAATCCGAAGGCGAGTCCGATCACGAAGGCAACGAACATGGCCCCCGGCGTGGACAACGCGTCCAGACCGAAAAAAGTGCTAATCATGCCACTGCCTCCTCACAAACCTTGCCGCGCCGTAGCCACCGATAAAAACGCAGACCAGAAACACCAGGCTGCCCGAGAGCATCATGGCGCTTCCCGACAGGGCCTGGCCCGAGGTGCAGCCCTGGGCCAGGCGGCTGGCGAACCCCGCCAGGATGCCCCCGGCCAGGGCCAGGCCCAGCCGCAGTTTCACCGATGCCTGCCGGCCGCGCTCCACCTTCAATGCCACCCTTCGCGCCAGAATCGCTGACACCAACCCTCCCGCAAAAACCCCGCAGAACATGAAGACGAGATAGTAGTTGAGCGGCTTGTCGCCCCAGGCCCCGAAGTACTGGCTGCCGGCGACATGATCGGAGGCCAGGGCACTCTCGAGATAAGCGGCGATCCGGGCAATGCCGGCGGAAGCCCCCAGGCCCGTTCCCAGCACCAGATAGGAAACCAGCAGGGTCAGGCCGAGGCATACCCCTGCCAGGTAGGGATTCATGTACGGTTTCGTTTTGTTGGCATCATTCATCATCAACACCCCGCTGACTTCTTTTTGGGCGCCTTCGGCGGCTCCGCCGCCGGCGCCGGGTTTGTCACTGGAGGAGCCGGCACGAAACCAGCCGGCGGGGCCGGCGCCACCGCCGGTCCACCTGATTCTCTCCAGCCGCCGTCCTTCCAGTACGCCTCCAGTCCCCCGTGGAGGGCCTTGACGGTCCGCTTGGTTTTCTGGGACAGGATGCCGGCGACCTGCATGGCCAAGGTGCCGTCCCGGTCAACCAGGATGAGGGGGCCAACCCCGGTCAGATAGGCCGGGTTGTCGATCACCTCGGCGATATCCGCGTTCCGGGAGCCGGGGATGTGGTAGTCCCTGAACTGGTCGGCCGGACGGATGTCCACCAGATCGAAGGTGCCGGGCAGGTCCTTGACCAGCCGGCGCAGTTCATCGGCGGACATGCGGTCCGCCAGCCTGATTTCCCGCTGCGGCGGGGAAGGCCCGGCGGCCGGCGTAGCCGTCTCGGCGCCGAAGACCGGAAGCCCGGCGCTGATCCAGGCCTCAGATCCGCCGTCCATGGAGGTGACCTTTTCAAACCCCCTGGCCTCCAGGAGGCCGATGGCCATGCTCGAACGGTAGGCCGAGTTGCAGACCGTCACCACGGGCTGGGAGGGATCGAGCTTCGCGGACAGTTCGCTCAGGTGGGTGAGCGGAAGGTTCACCACCTCCCCGATCCTCAGCCCCATCCACTCGTTGGGCAGCCGCACGTCCACGACGATCGGCCCGGTCCCCGCCTTCATCTGCGCATAGAGATCGGACGGCTTGATGAACTGTACGCTCTTGGTCGGCTGTTTGGCGGCCTTCCACGCTTCCAGGGTGAGGACCCCGGCTTCGTAACCAATGCGGTGGAGCCGGTGGATGGCCTCCCTGAGTTCGTCCTTGCCCCCCACCAGGATCAGCTTATCCGGAGAGTTCATGGACCAGGGGACCATGGTCCCGGCCCAGGTCTCGAACCGTCCGCGCACGCCGATGTTGACGGAAGCAGGGATATGCTCGGCGGCGTAGACCGGAGCGTCGCGGATATCGACCAGGTAGAAGCGGACAGGATCCATCAGCGACTGATCGGCCTTGACCTCCGGGGGAAGCGGGGCGGACCAGTTGACAAGGGGCGGTCCCTGGCGGTTCATGGCCGCATTTTGCTTGAAATACTGGGGCGCCGCGGGCAGGTCCTTGAGCACGGCGGTAATGAACTCCGATCGGCCCTTGAGCGTGAAGTATGGGTTGGAAACCCGCTCGGCCCCGATGGTGCTTTTGGGGCTGTCGCTCAGATGGGCCCCGCAGAGGCTGCCGGCGCCGTGGGCGGGAAGGACCATGACGGCGTCATCCAGGCGGGAGAGTTTGTTCGTCCAGGTATCGAAACCCATGGATGCCAGGGTGGCGGCCGTCATTTTTCCTTCCAGGAGGTCCGGCCGGCCGACGCTGCCCACAAACAGGGTGTCTCCCGTAAACAGGGCCTTGCCCACCTTGTCCTCATCGCCGCTGAAAACAAGGCCGCAGGTTCCATCCGGCGTGTGCCCGGGTGTTTCCAGCACCTTTACAACGGCCGTACCGATCTTGAAGCTGGAGCCCTCTTTCATGGCATTGATGGTGTAGGCGGCGCCGCTCTGGGCGCTCTGGTAGACGGGACAGTTCACCGCCTTGACGATCTCCAGGTGTCCCGCCACAAAGTCAGCATGGGAGTGGGTCAGGTACACCCCCTTGATCGTCAGGCCTTGCTTGGCGGCATAGTCCAGGTAAAAGGCCACGTCCCGGTCCGGGTCCACGACCAGGGCTTCCTTGCCGGAGACCAGGATATAGGAATAGTGCGAGAGCACCGGCAGGTTGACCTGAACCACCTCAAATCCCTGGAACTTGTAAGTATCCACGACCTGGTGCCTGGCCGCGTCGTCACCGTGGGTGGCGGACTCCGTGTCCTTGATCCTGGCCTGGCCGGCGGCGAACGCCAGGGAACACGCCAGGACCAGTGTCACGGCGAGCGTCATCATTACGGTCCTTTTCATGATCTCTTCTCCTTGGGTTTACGGGTCATTATCCTGCCAGGACTTCTTCTGCCCCCGGCCGGTCAGCATGGGGACGGAGTCCCGCAACAGGCTGAAATGCTGAGGGAACGTTTCTAAAGACAACTACAAAAAAAAATTTACTGCAAATCTGAATGGGAGTCAAGTCGCCGGAACTGTTGGCTGCCCTCCCGCCAGGAATACCGTCCGGATATGGTCCGGGTCCCGTCTACCGTCCAATGCCTGACCAGGCGCGGCCATGACAGGATGTTTGCGCTTTTAAAATCAGGCGGGAAAGGGCATAATTTCCGCTACTGTTCGTTTCGATATACGTAAAAAACGACTGGAGAAGCTTCGGCATTGAATATCTTTTTAGACATCGGCATTATTATCATCGTACTGGATCTTTATGCCGTGTTCCGCGCGATTTCACGGGGCCATGGCGTAGAGGGAACGCTGGCCTGGATATTGGCGATATTTGCCTTTCCCGGATTCGGCGCCCTCTCATACCTCCTTTTCGCGAACCCCGGCATCAAATCCACGACGCGACGGAAACGCCTGACCGCGGAGACGGTGCGCAAAGCGATTATGACAAGAATCGGCATAACCGCTGCCGGAGAACCGGGGTCTGTTCTGCACCTGTCTTCATCGCTTACCGGCCTGCTGCCCACAGTCGGAAATTCGGTCGACCTGCTCACGGAGAACGAACAGGCCTTCGAACAGATCGAACAGGTGATAGAGGAGGCGAAACACTCCATCTGGGCTGAATATTACCTTATCAGCAATGATGAAACCGGCCACCACTTTCTGGAGCTGCTCGCCGCCCAGGCGGGAAAGGGTATCGAGGTGCGGCTGTTATACGACGCTGTCGGTTCGCTGCGCATCGATGCGGAGCGCCTGTCCGCAATCAAAACCGCCGGCGGAAAAGCCGAATCGTTCCTTCCCGTGAACCCATTGAAAAAAAGGTGGTCGGTACATTTGAGAAACCACCGGAAGATCATCATTGTGGACGGGCAGACCGGTTTTACCGGCGGAATGAATGTCGGCAACGAATACTCGGGACAAAAATGGCGAAAAAAACCCGCCGCCCGTTTCCGTGACACGCATCTGGCATTGCGGGGGCCGGCGGTGTCGGACTTGGCCCGGATTTTTTCCGAAGACTGGACCTTTGCCACCGGGGAGCCGCTGGCCTGCCCGGAGCCGCCGGTTTTAAGCGAACACGGCACATCCGTCGTATCAGTGGTGCCAAGCGGCCCCGACCAGAAATACAATGCCAGCCGCCTGGTTTACTTTACCGCCATCACCTCGGCGCGAAAGCACTGCTATCTTTCTACCCCTTATTTCATACCGGACGAGCCGACCATGCAGGCGCTCATCAGCGCCGCGGCAAGGGGAGTCGATGTCCGGATCCTCGTTCCGGAAAAAAGCGATGTCGCCATTGCCGGGCCGGCTACCCGCTCCTACTACCCCAGACTGGTTCACGCCGGTGTCCGCATATTCGAATACCGGGCGTCCATGCTTCATGCCAAGTCATTGGCCGTTGACGGCGCCTGGAGCGTTGTCGGCTCGGCCAATGCGGATATCAGGAGTTTCCGGCTCAACTTCGAGCTCGGGGTCATCGTGACCGACCCCATGTTCACGCAACGCCTCGAGGAGAGGTTTTCTCAGGATTTCAGCCTGAGCCGGGAAATCAGGGCCGGGCATCTCTATCAACAGGGTCTGGCGGAACGTTTATGGCAAGGGACATGCCGTCTGTTGTCACCGCTCCTGTGATCCGGAGTCCAGCACGGCCTATACGTTTTTCTTCTCAAAAAAGACGAACAGACCGAAGACCGCGACCCAAAACAGGGGAATAATGCCCCACTTTGAGATCCCGGTCACTTCCGGCAGCCCGATTTTCCCGAAGTCCTTCCACGCCAGTACCGTCGTTTTGAAAACCGGGTACAGCTCGGCATAGACCGCCGCGCCGGTAATCATGCCGATGATGGCGAAGACCGCATGCCAGCGGCCTTCTCCCAGCGCCCCGATGGAGGTGCCGGGACAATAACCCATGATGGCCCACCCGGCGCCGAATAGCGCTCCCCCGATGATCACGGCGCCCGCGTTCATGGGCTTATGGCTCAGGGTAATGATACCCAAATCCGACAGCAGGTTGATGCCGACCATTCCCACAAGGATCGATGACAGCATGAACTTGAATATGGTCATGTCCAGGAACAGCATGGCCCCGACCTGCTTATCAAAACGAAGCACACGGCCTTTTTGCAGAAGAAATCCGAAGACAATGCCGGTGGCCAGACCCAACAATTGTTCATTCGTCATGAGGACCTCCTTTTATATACGAGATGGGCCGCGATAACGCCGACGCCGAAAAACAGGGCCAGTGCCGGAAACGCGCTGACCGAAAGCTGCATCATGCCGCTTAAGCCGTGTCCGCTGGGACACCCGTCCGCCAGACGGGCGCCAATCATGGCGACGACGCCGCCCAGAAACGCGCCGACCGCCCTCTTCCCCACGGACGGACCGAATCGTTTCTCCCACATCGGCGGCACGGGCTCAAGTTTAAAGCTTTTATCCGTAAGAGAAGAAATCAGCGCGCCGATAAAAATACCGGCCACCAGCATGAATTGCCAGTCCACACGGATCTTCTCCTTGATAAAGTACGCATTGGCCTGGACATATTCGGCTGAGATCATTTTTTCCAAAAGGCCGGCCGCCCGGACAAAGGTGGTCGACGCGCCCAGGTAGTTCGTTTTCCCGAGCAGTTGAGTGGTGGCATAAACGGAGGCGATTGCCAGCAGACCTAACAGGGCCCCGGCTAAATATGGACTCCAGCCACCATCTTGTGTTTTCCATTTCATCCGGCTTCCTCCTTTCCCAAAAAAAGTTATCACCATCTAGAAAATGCTATTTTAAAAATATATGATTTAAAATATATTTTTAGCAACCTCCGCTGAAAAGGAAACCCCTATCATGTTAAAAAATTTTGAAAAGATCATCATTTTTCCCCTGATCGGCATGATGGCCCTGGTGATTCTGATATCAACCGTCGAACTCGGCGTGCTGATCATCAAGGACATTTTTTCTCCCCCCCGATACTGGCTTGGGATAGATCAGTTGTTTGACATTTTCGGTTTCTTTTTGATCATACTGATCGGCCTGGAACTCCTGGAAACCATCAAAGCCTATCTGGCGGAAAATGTCATCCATTCCGAAATCGTCCTCGAGGTTGCCTTGATCGCGATTGCCCGGAAAGTGATCATTCTTGATGTTAAAGATTACGAACCGTTGGCCGTTTTGGGAACCGCTTCCCTAATTCTTGCAATCGCCGTGTCCTATTTTCTTATTAAAAGATGCCGCACCGGTTTACAGGAATCCGATGACGCGCATCAAAAGAAAAACGTTGGCTGCGGAATCGAGGGATAAAGGATATCAGGCCGGGCCGTTTTTCTGGAACCGGATCATGACCTGCTGGGCCTCGACGGCCTGGCCCGCCTCGACCAGGATTTCGGCGATTACGCCGTCGATGGGAGAAGCCACGCCGCTTTCCATTTTCATGGATTCCAGGACGACCAGCGTCTGCCCTCTGAAGACACGGTCGCCTTTAGCCGCCCGGACATCCACCACCAGGCCCGGCATGGGGCAGACAAGCGCGTCATCGGCGATCTTCTCGCTCCGTTTCGGCATGTATCTGATCAAATCCCATTCCCTGGGATTATACATCTCAAACAGCCGGGTGATGCCGTTGAAAGAGGCGAAGAAAAAGGACTGCTCGGCCCGCAGTCTGAACCGATGGATCTGGCCGTCAATCTCAAGGGCCAGCCGCCGGCGATAAAACTGGAACTCGGGTGTTTTAACCAGGTATGTTTTTTCGTTGACGGTAATCTCCCAGTGCCGATCCTCAAGGGAGCCGTTGAGCTCGATCCGGAAAGCGTCATCCAGGGACCTGACCCGGTAGGAATGAATTTGGCCACGATCTTTCTGGCGGCCGATTCTTGAAACCATGGGCCGCAGAGACTCACGGACGGCGACGTTCCTGACATGGTAGATCAGGGTGGCCGCCAGCGCCATGAGGTTTAAATGCTCCGGCTCCGGCCGCCGTTTCGGAGTGCTGCCGTCAAAATGCGCGTCAATGAAGCCGGTATGCAGATGACCCTGGGCGAATTCCGGATGGCACAGGACGCTGTTGACAAAATCGACGTTGGTGGCGAACCCCTCAATATGATAGCCGTTCAGGGCTTCGATCAGCGCCGTGCGCGCCTCTTCCCGATCCTGGCCGTGGCAGATCACCTTGGCCATCATCGAATCGTAATAAATACTGATGTGACTGCCGGTGTCGACGCCGCTGTCCACCCGGATTTTCTTCCCCCGGGGCTCGGCATAGCGGGTGACCATGCCGGTTGACGGCATAAAGCCCCTGGCCGGGTCCTCGGCGCAGATCCGGGCTTCCATGGCCCAGCCCTGCATCCGGACTTCCTCCTGTTTAAAGGGCAGTGCTTCTCCGGATGCGATCCGCACCTGCATCTCCACCAGATCAATGCCGTTGACCAGTTCGGTCACGGGATGCTCAACCTGGAGCCGGGTGTTCATCTCCAGAAAATAGAAATCGCCGCCGGCGTCCAGGATGAATTCAAGGGTCCCGGCGTTAATGTACCCGGCCTTTTTCGCCAGGCTGCGGGCCGCCTCTCCCATGCGCCGCCTCAACGCTTCGGAAACCGCCGGCGAGGGAGACTCTTCAATCACTTTCTGATATCGCCGTTGAATGGAGCATTCCCTTTCGCCCAGGTGAACGATATGGCCATGGGCGTCGGCCAGAATCTGGATTTCAACGTGACGGGGTTTTTCGATATATCGTTCCAGGAAGACGGTGCTTTCCCCGAAGGACTTGCCGGCTTCCTTCCGGCTGACGGACAAGGCGGCTTCCATCTCTCCGGGGCCGCTGACGATCCGCATGCCCTTCCCGCCCCCGCCGGCGGCGGGTTTGAGCAGGACCGGATAGCCGATGCCGGCGGCGGCCGCCAGCGCCTCATCCAGGTCCTTTATGGCCCGGTCATATCCGGGTATCACCGGGACACCTGCACTGACGGCCAGTTCCTTGGCGGCGATCTTGTCCCCCATCATGGCAATGGCCCCGGCCGGAGGCCCGATAAAGGTCAGACCGGCGGCCGATACGGCGTCGGCAAAGCCGGCATTCTCGGAAAGAAAGCCGTAGCCGGGATGAACGGCCTCGCAGCCGGCGAACAGAGCGGCCTGGATGACCTTGTCGATATTCAGGTAAGATTCCCGGGCGGGGGCGGGCCCGATACAAACCGCTTCATCCGCGTATTGCACATGGAGGCTGCGCCGGTCCGCGTCGGAATAGACGACCGCGGAGGCAATCCCCAGGCGCTTGAGGGTGCGGATGACACGAACGGCGATTTCACCGCGGTTGGCGATCAATACTTTTTTAAACATCATGACCTCATAAGGGGATGTTGCCGTGTTTACGATCCGGAAGTCTGCTTTCCTTTCCTTCCAGCACCTGCAGGGTGCGAATCAAGCGGTGGCGAGTCTCGCGGGGGAAAATCACGTCATCGATGTATCCCCGCTTGGCCGCCAGGAAAGGATTGATGAAACGCTTCCGGTAATGCTCCATCTTTTCGTTGATCAGGCGCTGGGGGTCTTCCGCCGTCATGATCTCCCGGCGGTAAATGATTTCAGCGGCCCCTCTGGCGCCCATGACGGCGATTTCGGCCGTCGGCCAGGCGTAGTTGACGTCACAGTGAATGTGCTTGGAATTCATTACCAGGTAGGCCCCGCCGTATGCCTTACGAACGATGACCGTGATCCGGGGGACGGAAGCTTCGGTGAAGGCGTAAAGAAGTTTGGCGCCGTGACGGATGATGCCGCCATGTTCCTGATCCGGTCCCGGCATAAACCCCGGCACGTCCACCAGGGCGATGATGGGAATGTTGAAGGTGTCGCAAAACCGGACAAAACGCCCGGCCTTGACCGAGGCGTCATTGTCCAGAACGCCCGCCAGCACCGCCGGCTGGTTGGCCACGAGCCCGATGGTCTGACCGCCGAGACGGCCGAAGCCGCAGATGATGTTCCGGGCAAAATGCTCATGAACTTCCATGAATTCGGCTCCGTCCAGGATGCTGTATATCAGCACGTTCATATTGTATGTCTGGTTGGGATCATCTGGAACCAGATAGTCCAGAACCGGGTCGATGCGGTCCGGCGGGTCCAACAAGTCCAGAAGCGGGGACCGCTGCCGGTTGTTGGAAGGCAGGTAGCTGATGAGCCGTCGGACTTCCCGGAGGCAGAGCACGTCATTGGGGGCGGTAAAGTGGGCGACGCCGCTCTTTTGCGCATGGACGTCGGCGCCGCCGAGGTCATCGGAGGTGATGTCCTGGTGGGTGACGGTCTTGACGACGTTGGGTCCGGTTACGAACATATAGGAAGACGCCTGCACCATGAAAACAAAATCGGTCATGGACGGGCTGTAAACAGCGCCCCCGGCGCAGGGCCCCATGATGCATGAAATCTGAGGCACCACGCCGCTGGCATGAACGTTCCGGTGAAATATTTCTCCGTAAGCGGCCAGGGAATCCACCCCCTCCTGAATCCGGGCCCCGCCCGAATCCTTCAGGCCGATGATGGGAGCGCCGACCTTGACCGCCATGTCCATGACTTTGCAGATTTTCTGGGAATGGGCTTCACCCAAAGAACCGCCGATAACAGTGAAGTCCTGGCTGAACACGAACACTTCACGACCGTCAATGGACCCGTGGCCGGTCACCACGCCGTCCCCGGGATAGTTTTTCTCGTCTCCGATCGCGCTGCCCCGACCGGTTTTCAAGGCGTCGAACTCCTCGAAGGTACCGTCGTCCAGGAGAAGATGGATCCTCTCCCGGGCGGTGAGTTTGCCTTTGCGATGCTGGTCGTCTATCTTCTCTGGGCCGCCGGATGAGGCGGATTCATTCCGCAGTTTCTCCAGGGTGGCCAGTGTGCTGTTAAGTTGGATTTCCATAGACACGCCTTTTCACAAAAGACCTTTACGATTTGGATGAACCGATAAATTCAGCGGATTCTTCAAAGAAAAGCAGGTGTTCTAAAAGGTATTTTGTATAACCGGACAGAACGATCCCTGTCAACAAAAAACCACTTGCCACGACCATAAAGGCATTGACACCAGAATCCGCCTTGCTATATACAACGTCAATCAAAACAGATTGTTATATTCGAATCGGAAATGAGGGAAACATATCAGGGAAAGCGTCATGACCGGCGAAAACCCCCATCCGAATTTTTGGGGCGATGAAATGCGAATGAACCAAACCGTCCCGCTGCTGCTGCTCGGACCTTGCCTCATCGTGTTTACCGTGTGCGCCGTCTCCCCTTATGACCGGGCGGTCTGGTGGGCGGGCCTGGCCGTCCGGGGTCGGACCACGCCAACATGCTGAATTAAAGAAATATACGCTCCGAAACCACCTCAAAAATCAGGCTTAGACTGCCCTTTTTGACCCTGAAAATGATGTTTAAGTCATCCGGTTTTATGAAGCGGATCCGTTATTGTGCCCCGAATAAAGCTGATTGATTAAGATCATCAGCACTTTAGATGATGTCCGGAAAAGCGAGTGCTTATCCCTATCCCTAAAAATCAAAATCAAATAAAATTTTACTTGCATATATTACGTTAGCGTAATATATTGATAGGTAAATTATGGATAGGCAATAACAACCGGACAAGGTGCCCTATGAATTATTTTCCCCCTGAAGAATGCCCCTTTTACCTGATCACGCGATCATCACTCACATTAACCTCGCTGTTAAAAAAGGTCCTGACCGACTGCGGACTGGATGATGTCAAACCCGCCTACCTGGGGGCGCTGATGTGTCTCTGGAAAGATGAGAACCTGGATGACATGTTGAGCAAATTCGGCAGCAGGGACGGCATGAAACTTTCCGAACTGGGGCTTTGCGCCGGGCTGGAGCCCTCCACCATGACCGGCCTG
The DNA here is from genome assembly GCA_040753795.1 of Thermodesulfobacteriota bacterium. Taxonomy (NCBI): domain Bacteria; kingdom Pseudomonadati; phylum Thermodesulfobacteriota; species Thermodesulfobacteriota bacterium. The sequence goes on along the minus strand of JBFMDX010000010.1, from coordinate 60,931 downwards.
ATCGACCGCATGGAGCGGGACGGCCTGGTGTATCGTTCCAGTGATCCTAACGACCGCCGGGCCCAGCAGGTCAAGTTGACGGAACGAGGCGTAAAAATTCAATCCGCTGTCTTCGAGGCCATAGAACGGATGTTCACCCAGGCTTTTGACGGCATCGCATCCGGGGACATGTCGGTCGTTAAAAAAGTGCTGCGAACCATATTAGCCAACGCCAACAAAGGGGGTGCCTGATCATGAAAAACGAAAACGCCATCGGGTTTGCCTGCGCCTACACGCCGCTGGCCCTGATCCATGCCGCCGGGTTTACGCCGTATCGTGTTCTGCCGGTCGGCGACAATCCGGACCAGGCCGGCCGCCTCCTGCACGACAACCTCTGCCCTCATGTCAAGCGCATCCTGGACCGGGCCATGAGCAACGACCTGCCGGACCTGTCCGGAATGATCTTCATGAACAGTTGCGATGCCATGCGTCGCCTGGCGGATGCCTGGCGGATCGCGCGGCCGGAGATAAAGAGCGCGCTGGTCGATCTGCCCGTGACCACCGCTGAAAACGACATCCATTTTTTAACGGATGAATTAAAACGAACCGCCGACCTCCTGACGGCATGGGGCGGAAAGCCCTATAGCCCGGAGGCGCTGATCACCGGCATACGGGCCTACAATCAACTGGCCGACCGTTTCCGGCAATTAAGAGAATCCGTCCGGGACAACACCATAAAACAGGGGACCGGAGCACTGCAGAAGGCTTATCTTGAGGCGTCCTGCATGGCACCGGAACGGATGCTGCCGGTACTGGACGATCTTCTGGCGTTAAAAGATGAACACCCGGCCGATGACGGGGTTCCCGTGTACCTGTTCGGCAACATGCTGCCGGACATCGATGCCATGGACCTTTTCGCGGAATGCGGCGCCAGGATTATCGTCGACGACCTGTGCACCGGTTCCCGCATGTTCCCGCCCATAACCGTGACGACGGACGCTGGCGATGACCTGCTGCACGAATACGCCCGGGAACTTATGAACCGCCCGGCCTGCGCCCGCACCATGAATCCCGCCCGGCCCGGAAAACTGGCCGCCGACATCGTGGCCGATGCCGGGCGCTGCCGGGCCAAAGGCGTAATCGGGCACACCGTAAAATTCTGCGACCCGTATCTTGCCCGCCTGCCGGGGATCAGGGCCGAACTGAAAAAAGAGGGCATCCCCTTCCTCCTGCTGGAAGGCGACTGCACGGTGCGTTCCATGGGCCAGCAGAAAACCAGAATTGAAGCCTTTATCGAAATGCTGAGGTGATCATCATGATGATGGAATATTTTGAACAACTGGAAGACGGCCTCCGGAAGGCCATTGCCAGCGGTCAGGCCAGCCCGCGAAAAATATATTCGCTGGAGGTTGCCCGCCTGGGGAAACGACTCTATTCCGGGACGAACAGGGTGGCCTGGTGCGGGATCACCGCGCCGTTCGACCTGCTGGGCGCCATGGGTATCACCTCCTGCTTCGTGGAGTTCATCGGCGCCATGCTGGCCAGCACTGGCGCCGCCGGCGAGTTCATAGAGGCAACGGAACATATCGGTTATTCTTCCGATTCCTGCAGCTACCACCGGGCGGTCACGGGCGCCGCCATAAAAGGATTGATGCCCGAACCGGAGTTTTTGATCGGGACCACCAACCCGTGTTCCGGCGGTTTGGCGGTGATTGAAAACCTGGCCGCCCATTTCAAAAAAAAGCTGTTTGTCCTTCACGTGCCCCAGGACGAGTCCGGGAAAAACGTGCGCTATTTTGCCGATCAGCTCCGTGACATGACGGCCTTTATAACGGATGTGACCGGGATTACCCCGGACCCGGAAAAGCTGAAAATGGCCATGACGAACACCAACCGGACCCGGAGCATCCTGGCCGAGATATATGACCTGGCCAGGGGCCTCCCCTCGCCGGTGACCAGCAAGGAGTTGAGCAATTTCGGCATCGTCATGGCGCTTTTCCTGGGAACCGAAGAAGCGGTAAACGTAGCGGAAGCCTACCGGGACGAATTTAAACATCGCCTCGCGGCAGGGGCAACCGGCAGGCCTAAAGAAAAGTTCCGGCTGCTCTGGATCCAGAACCGGATTCAGTTTAAAAACCCGATTGAAAAATTGTTAGAAGATGAGTTCGGCGCCCGGATCGTCATCGATGAACTCAACGACATCACCTGGGACCCGATCGACCTGGACGATATTTATGGGGGGCTTGCCCGGCGCTCCATATCCATTCCCTTTAACGGGACCATTGAAAAACGGGTAAGCCATCTGCGGAAGCTGGCGAAAGCATATCAGGTGGACGGCGCCGTCAACCCCTGCAACTGGGGGTGCCGCCAGGGCACCGGCGCCCGCGGCCTGATCGAAGACGGGTTGAAGGAAATCGGCGTACCGGTGCTCAATCTGGAAGTGGATTGCGTCGATTCGCGCAAATTTACCGAAGGTCAGTTCCGGACCCGCCTGGAGGCTTTTGTGGAGATGATGGAAAGTCGGAAATAGACTGATCACAGAGAGGAACTATTATGTATTACCTGGGAATTGATATCGGCAGTCTGTCCAGCGACGCGGTGCTGATCGACCGGGATGAAACCGTTCTGGCCACGTCGGTGGTCCCCACCGGCGCCCGCAACCAGGAGGCCATCGAGCGGGCGACCAATGAAGTGCTGCAAAAATCCGGGCTGACCAAAGACAGGCTGGCCGCCATCGTGTCCACCGGCTACGGCCGGAACCGCGTGACGGACCGCCTTTGCGCCGTTACGGAAATCACCTGCCATGCCAAGGGAATCCTGGCCTTTTACCCGCAAACCCGCGTACTGATCGACATCGGCGGTCAGGACAGCAAGGTCATCCTTCTGGATGCCGACGGCAAGGTGACGGACTTTGCCATGAACGACAAGTGCGCCGCCGGCACCGGGCGGTTTCTCGAAGCCATGGCCAGGGCGCTCCAGGTCGATATTGACGAAATGGGGGAACTCGATAAAGGCGCCCAGGCGGGATTGACCATCAGCAGCATGTGCACGGTATTCGCCGAGAGCGAAGTCGTGTCGCTGATCGCCAACGGCACGCCGGTCAAAGAGATTGTTAACGGGCTGAACCGCTCCATTGCCAGCCGGACAGTGTCCCTGGTCAAACGGGTTGCCTCCGATTTAAACGGATATGCCGTGGCCATGTCCGGCGGCGTGGCGCGTAACAACGGCGTGGTCAGGGCCATCAGCGAAGCCCTGGGCGGCGTCAGCGTGCTGGTGCCGGAACTGCCGGATACCGTCGGCGCCATGGGCGCGGCTCTGATCGCCAAAGAGCGGTCCGGCGGGTAAGCCTTCAACAAAAAAAGGCAAGGGGCTTGATCACCGGATATTTCTCAGCGGAATCGTGAATATCCGCCAACACGCCCTGCCGAACCGCCGGGAAGGAGCCGCGGACCCGGGCTATGGGGAGATGCCGGATCTGTTTAGCCGGTCAGCCGCGCGCTGCCAGCATATTTCCCGGGCCTTGAAATAATTTTCCGGAGCCGCCGTTCCCCAGTCTTCGTTCATTTTCCTGATCCGATTATTTAAACTCGCTTTCTGTCCCGCCGTTTCAAAGCTTTTCAGTTCGATTACGACCTCGTAGCTCTCATATGCCTCAATCAACCGTGTTCTGACATCCTTTATTTCCTGAATGCCGTCAAGTTCGTCAACCTTTTGTTTCGCATCCGCCAGCAATCTTTCATATTCGCGCCAGTCGATTTTTCCGGTAACGCTATTTTTAAGCTTCACCAGGGCGTCATAGGCGCTTTTTACTTTTTCCTCTCTTTCCGCCTTCTGCTTTTTTGTTATGTCCCCTTCTTTAGCCGCCTCTTCTTCGGCTTTTATTTGATCGATAGTGCTTTCCAGGCCATCGTTTCCCGGTTGAACCGCCTTCGGAGGTTCCTTGTTTTCTACTCCCTCAAGGACCTCGACGGATCCCTCGGGATTATCAGGAGCGGTATCCGAATAGCGCCTGATCCCGCTTTCGTCTATCCAGGAATTGATTTCCGCGTAAAGGGGCCAGACGGCCAGAAACTGAAACAGCAACAGGCATGCGCCATATTTTAAATGTTTCATTATCCTCCTCCTCTTTTTTGCAAAGGATCAGCGACGCTTTTTCACCTTTATCAAATCAGCCAGGTCAAGCTTCTCTCCGCCGATGTCAGCGGAATCGGAAGATATTTATTCCCGGTAGTTATCCAGCCGTTTGATAATCTCATCGGTGACGTCAACGGTTTTGCAATAAACGGCCACCCGCTGCTTTTCCATGATGATGCAATAATCCGTGGTGGCGATAAACTGATCCAGAACCTTGCGAACCCTTTCCTTCATTTTTTCCAGAAGCGCGTTATCCATCTCCACCAGATCCTTGTCAAAATCCTCCTTCAACCATTTCAATTCCCGGACCATCTTTTCCAGTTCTTTTTCCTGTTTTTTGGTCGCCGCTGAATCTTTCCCCGCCTCTTTCAGGCTCAACACTTTCTGCCGCTGTTTCTCGGCCTCTTCTCTTTTCTTGTCGAGCACATTCCGCTGTTCTTCCATTTCCGCAGTAAAATCCGCCTTGACCTTCTGGGCGTATTGAGATTGAAGAACGATCCTGGCCGTATCAATGATGCCTATCTTGGTATCTTCCGCCCGGCTGACGGTTACATCGGCAACCGCCATCATCACCAGGCAGAAAAAAATCATCGACAGGCAGCCCCCGGAAATACCATTTTCGTTTTTAACTTTCATCATCATGTTGGTCACCCTGCTATGTTGTTATGTTTTACAAATGTTTTTCGTTTCCGTATCCCACCAGTTTTTCCATGCACCGGCCGGTCCCGATCAGGCGGACCAGCACTACCTGCAGCCATCGATCCGGCAGAAGCGCCCGGAACAGCAACCCCAGGTGCAATGTCACCGGAATCTTGACGACGTTCCGCCTCCGCCGGAGGGCCTTGTCGACGATGGCCCGGGCCACGACATCATGGGATCGGATGCGCGGCACCAGCAATTCACCCAGAAGATTAAGCCGCCCGCCGGAAAACAGCCCTTCCCTGATAAAATGGGGATGAACCGACGTAAAGGCAATGTTTTTACCGTCCATGACGGCTTCCGCCCTCAGGGACTCGGTCAGCCCCAACACCGCCCATTTGGTGGCGGCATAAACCGCCACGTCCGCCACCCCGATCAGGCCGGCCGCCGAGGAAATGTTGACGATGTGACCTTCATTTCTCCGGTACATCCCGGGCAGAATCGCGTGAGTCGTGTACAGGATGGAACGGAAATTGACGGCCGTCTCCCGTTCCCATTCGTCCAGGGACACGTCACAGAACCGGCCGTGCTTTTCAATGCCGGCGTTATTGATCAGAATATCGACGCGGCCCATTTCCCTTTCGGCCGTTGACGCCAGGGCCATCACCTTTTCCCGGTCGGTCACGTCGCAGAGGTGGGCGTAAACAGCGCCTTGTTTAAGGGTTTTCAATTCATCCGACGCCTTCTCCAGGGCATCCCGGTTCATGTCCCAGATGGTGACATCACACCCTTGCGCCAGCAGTCGTCTGGCCGTCGCCAACCCGATGCCCATGGCACCGCCGGTCACGATCGCCTTTCTGCCTTCAAGAAAGCCCATATGTTCCCCTTCTCTCAATTAAACATTTATACGGCAACCTTGCCATTCATCCCGTTCTTGATCATCCGGTAAAGGGACGCGATCTCCTCCGCCCAGATATCGCTGTCCGTGGTCTCCAGGATCATGGGGATATCGTCGAACCGGGGATCGTTCATCATCAACCGGAACGGCGCCAGTCCCAGCGTGCCGTCACCGAGACGCTCATGGCGGTCGACCCGGCTGGCCAGCCCGGACCTGGCGTCATTAAGATGAACGCCTTTCAAGTACCGAAATCCGATCACCCGGTCAAAATCCGCCATGGTTTTTTCATAGGCCTTTTTCGTCCGCAAATCATAGCCGGCGGCAAAGGCGTGACAGGTGTCAAGACAGACGCCTATCCGCGTCTTATCTTCCACGGCCTCAATGATCCGGGCAATATGCTCAAACCGGAAACCGACATTATTCCCCTGGCCGGCGGTGTTTTCGACCACGGCAACCACGCCGTCCGTCCGGTCCAAGGCAATGTTGAGGGATTCGGCGACTCTGTCTAAGCAGGCGTCTTGCGTCATCCGGCCCAGGTGACTGCCGGGATGAAAGTTGAGGCGGTTCAGCCCCAGTTGACGGCACCGGTTCATTTCATCAATAAAAGCATCGCGGGATTTTTTCAGGCTTTCCCGGTCCGGATGACCGATGTTTATCAGATACCCGTCATGGGGAAGGATATGTCGCGGATGGTATCCATTGTCGGCAAAGTTTTTCCGGAAAGCGTCAACCGATTCCCCTGAAAGGGGCTTTGCCCGCCACTGCCGCTGATTTTTAGTGAAAAGGGCGAAAGCGCGGGCGCCAATCCGGGCGGCATTGAGGGGGGCGTTTTCGACACCGCCCGATACACTGACATGCGCGCCGACGTATTTCATCCATCACGCTCCGGGAAAGCTGCCGTTGGCTGGGTTACTCTATTATAATTCCTGCCGAAACCATTCGACCCCGACTATGCCGCCGGCGGTAAGTCATGAGGACATAGCTGATTTTCAACAGGGCCCTTTGACCATTTCGAGGCCGTATTCATCGATAAAACGTTCCAGTTGAATTTTCTGCAAAGGCAGCAAACCGGAAAAGGAGACGCAAAGCGTCCGGATAGACCGGGCATTGGGCATTTGAGCGACTTCAAAATCCGTAACCGGGGTGAATTTCAGTTTGTCCACGGCAATGGTTCCGTCCGGCAGGGCGATGGCCAATTCTTCCACGTTGCGCAGAAGGTTCTTCTGATCCATGTACTGCACCGCCAGCCCCTTCATGCCGATATCCTTGATTGGTCCCAGCTTCACCGGCGCGGGTTTACCCAGTTTCAGCAGAGAAGGCTTGTAAATCATGACAAAGGCGCCGTTTTTTACCTGATATCTTTTCCAGCGCCTTTTACTGGCGCCACTGTCGCTTTTTCTGGCCATAGGTAAATCCGCCATTCAGATCCTTATGATCCCCTGACTTTCGCAGTCAGTCGTCACAATTTTTTAAATTTTTTCACAAAACCATCACCAAGTCAAAGACAAATCGGACCACCCCGGCATGTTGTCTTAAGCATCAGGGCGTGCTATACCAATTCCATATCGCGGAGAAATAAACGGAGGGATTAAGATGACGACAGCGGTTGCCATTATCGGCGGCGGCAAGCTCGGCACGGCCATGGGAAAGTACCTGGCCGCGGCCGGTTACCGGATCACCGGCGTCTGCTGCCGGACCATGGCATCCGCCCTCAAGGCGGCAGCCGCCATCGGAACGGGAAAGGCGGTGACCGATCCCTGGGAGATCACCCGGCCCGCGCAACTGGTGTTGCTGACGACCCCGGACGGGGAGATCGCCGGCGCTTATGCCTCCATCGTGGCGCACAACGGATTTTCTCCGGGAACGACCGTGCTCCATTGCAGCGGAGCGCATCCTTCCACGATTCTGACTTCCCCCGGCGCCGCCGGCGTCGCCAGGGGATCGTTCCACCCCCTGCAGAGTTTCGCCACCGTCGGCGCAACGGACAGCAACCCGTTTCAGGGAATCATGGCGGCCATCGAAGGTGATCCCCGGGCGCTGGAGGCGGCGGCGGCTCTGGGTAAAGCCCTCGGGGTCACTTGTTTTACCATTGCGACCGAGTCCAAGGTTTTGTATCACGCCGCCGCGGTGGTGGCGTCAAACTACCTGGTCGCGATCGTCGATATCGCCTTTTCCCTGCTGGAATCCGCCGGAATCAGGCGTCCTGACGCCATGACCATTCTTGCGCCGCTCATCCAGGGGACGCTGGCCAACATCAAAACCGCGGGCATTCCCGACGCGCTGACCGGACCGATCGCCAGGGGAGACACCAAAACCATCGCCGATCATGTGAACGGCATTTACGGGCACAAGAACGACCTGCTCGCCATTTACTGCCAGCTGGGGATCCATACCCTCCGCATCGCCCGGGACAAGGGATCTCTTCCGTCCTCCCGGATAGAAGAGATGGAACGGCTTTTTACCGACGCGCAGAACCGGTTGCCATGACATCCTTCTGACCGCGCCAGAGGCCCGTCATGCCCCGCGCCCTTTCAGGCGACTTCATGGACCCGCCGAGGGATAAGGATATCGGGTGGTTATCGGTTTTCGCGTGTTGACATATTTCATGTTTCGGCATATGATAAAAATTCATAAAAATTTCATATTATTTTTAAAGAACGGGCCCTTTGCCCGTTCAAAACAGCGGAGCGATGGAGAAAGCCCTGTTACGAAGCCGTAACCATTATGAAAAGGTAACTCACTATGCAACTCGGTAATAAAATCACGCTACGAATCAGTCTCGTTCTGGTGGTGCTGCTGGTCGCCCTCTCGATTGCCCTCTCCATATTGCTTTTTTCGCAAAACCGTCAATCCTCGCAACTGGCTATCAATCTGACGTTTAATATCATCCGCAAAAGCATTGACTCCATCAAGGAAAAGTTACTGGACCAGGCGGAAAGCGCCGCTGCCGCCAGCAACATGTGGATCAAGTTCAAACAAATGGCAAAGGAAGAAGCCGACGAGAAAACCGTTCTCACCGAAAGCGCCTTCCGGAATGTCGCCCACACCCTGTACACGATTATCCAGGACGGCGATACCCATAAAATCGCCATTTACGACATGGAGGGTGATCTGTCCGCCTTTGCCATGGAAAAAAACGGTCAGTCCGTCATCGGTTATCCTTTCCGGGACCAGGGTGAACAGATGGTTTATCTGACGGAACTGGGCGCCGACATGAACCTGCAGCAACAGGACTGGGCCACCCGCTCGGCCCTGCCCGAAATTGATCTGCGTTTTACCCAGAGTACCATTTTCGGCAACGAAAATATGGGCTTTGTTATTACGGATGGTTTCCTTTCAGTGGTCATCAGAACTCCCTCCACCGTCCTGGAATACAACATGGCAACGGACGCCATGGAACCGGTTCAGGTCGGATGGGTCGTTTCCTATCATCGATTCAACCAGAAATTTGCAGAAGACATGGCGAAATTAACGGAAACCGCCATCAACATCTTCATCGACCGGAAACTGACCTCCGGAACGCTGGCGTCATTTCAGCAGATTGCCAAGCAATACCCCGACATCTCATCGGAATGGCAGTTTGACCGGCAAAATATTTATCACGAAACCATAGACGTCAAGGGCAACGGCGGCTTCTTCGCCGGGTATCTGCCGATCTACAGCGAATCAAAGTGCATCGGCGTCATCGTTTCGCTGATATCCACCAAAACCGCCTGGACGCATACCTTGCAGGCGATAAAAACGCTGCTGATCGTTTTCTTTATCTGTTTTATCATTCTTATCCCCACCAACCAGTATCTGATCAAGCAAGCCATGCGCCCGATTTCCAAAGTCGTGGAAGGGTTAAGGGAAATCGCCAAAGGGGAAGGCGACCTTACCCGCCGGCTCAACATCAAGGGCGCCAACGAGGCGGACGAACTGGGTGAACTGGCGCACTGGTTCAACGTGTTCATCGAAAGCATGCATTCCATGATCAAAAATATCAGCGGGCATGCCTCTACCCTGAACAACTCGTCCAGCGACCTCTCCACCCTGGCCGGTGAAATGTCGCGCGGCGCCGAGACCGTTTCTCTTAAGGCGAACTCCGTGGCCCGGGCGGCGGAACAAATGAGCTCTAAAGTCAACTCCGTGGCCACCGCCATGGAAGAGGGATCGGCAACGCTGGATTCCATCGCCTCTTCCGCCGAAGAAATGACGGCGACCATCAGCGACATCGCCCAGCACTCCGGTAAAGCCAACCAGATAACCGAGCGGGCCGTACTGGAAACGAAAAAAGCCTCCCAGCAGATTGACGAACTGGGAAAGTCAGCCGAAGAAATCGGCATGGTCACGGAAGCAATCACGGAAATTTCCGAGCAGACCAACCTTCTGGCCTTAAACGCTACCATTGAAGCGGCCCGCGCCGGTGAGGCCGGAAAAGGGTTCGCCGTCGTCGCCGACGAGATAAAAGTGCTGGCGCGTCAAACCGCCGACGCCACGGAAAAAATAAAGGAAAAAATAGACGGGATCCAGAATTCCACCATGCTGACCGTGGAAGGAATCGATAATATCATCCGGGTCATCGAAGAGATCAACAGCATCGTTTCCACCATCGCCACGGCGGTGGAACAGCAATCCGTTACCACCAGGGAAATCGCCGCCAACGTGGGGCAGGCGTCCCAGGGGATCCAGGACACCAACAACGAGATCGCCTACAGTTCCTCGGCCGCCATCAGCATCGCCGACGAAATCGGCAACGTCGATCATTCGGCCGGAGAGATTTCTCGGACCAGCGCCAAAGTCAACAGCAGCGCCGAAGAGCTCAAAACGCTGTCGGAAAAACTGAATCAGATGGTCGGTAAATTCAAAGTGTAGGCGGCGACATCAATTGGGGCCTCTTCTGGCGTTGCCGCCGAAGCCGTTCTTCCGGGGAGACCTGCGGGGGCCCCATTGCTCCGCTCCCGGCAGCAGCTGACAGGTGGCCCGCACGGATCTGTACCCCAGCAGCCCGTCGATTCTATCCGTCAGGACACTACCCGGCGAGAGCTTTATCGAATCCGGCAGGGCGATGACCGTTTCCCCTCCGCTCGAGGAAATCAGGTGCAGGAAACCGTTGCAGGGCCCGGGATTCTCATTAAATATCTTTCTCAACTCGGACAGCGTGTCCCGGGTGGCGGTATCGGCGTTTATGGTGCAATGCACGCTGGGCCGCCAGGCTTCAGGCGCTTTTTCGATCGGCACGATCCGGTCCGCCTGGAGGGTAATGGTGGACTCGGACTTTTCCAGGGTTCCTTCCGCGAATACCGGCACGTCCTCAGCCAGAAAATCCGCGACCACCTTGAAGACATCCGGAAACACGACGACTCTTAAAGGGCCGTATATGTCCTCAATCACCAGGTTGGCCATCTGTTTGTCCGTCTTGGTGCGCTTCCGGATGATGGTGGTGATGGTACCGCCGATGATGACATGAGCCTTGTCGTTCATCTCGCGGATAGTGACCGAATCCGCGTTGGCGTATCGGGCCAGCAGGTCCCGGAAATTGGACAATGGATGCCCGCTAACGTAGAATCCCAGGGCTTCTTTTTCAAAGGCCAGTCGCTGCTTCTCCGGCCATTCCGGCAGTTCCGGCAGAACCGGCGCGTTGATGGTATTATTGACGTCACCCATGTCAAAAAAGGTCATCTGGGCATCGGCCCGTTCCCGCTGGACTGTCTGGCCGTGAGACAGGGCGTCTTCAAGCGCCGCCATCATTCTGGCCCGCTCCGCTCCGGTGGAATCAAAAGCGCCGCACTTGATCAGGCTTTCCACGACTTTCTTGTTCACCTTGAAAAGACTGACGCGCTCACAGAAATCAAACAGAGAAGTATACCGGCCGTCTTTCCGGCGTTCTTCAACGATCACTTCAATGGCCGCTTCCCCCACGTTTTTGACCGCCAGCAGACCGAACCGGATTTTTGCGTCCACCACGGCGAACCGCTTTTCGCTCTCGTTGATGTCCGGCGGCAGGATTTCAATGCCGGCCGTGCGGCACTCGGCAATGAACTTGACGACGTCATCGGGATGCGACATGGCGCTGGTCAGCAGCGCCGCCATGAATTCGACCGGGAAATGGGCTTTTAAAAAAGCCGTCTGGTAAGCTATCAGGGCATAGGCGGCGCTGTGCGACTTGTTGAAGCCATAGCCGCCGAAGTACTCCATCTGCTCGTAGATTTCCCGGGCCCGGGCCTCGTTGATGTTGTTTTTAACCGCTCCGGCGACAAAATAATCCCGGTGTTCGGCCATCTTTTCCTTGATCTTCTTGCCCATGGCCTTGCGCAGGTCATCCGCCGTCCCCAGGCTGTAACCGCCCAGAACCTGGGCGATCTTCATGACCTGCTCCTGATAAAGGATAACGCCGTGCGTCTCCTTTAAAATCGGCGCCAGTTCCGGAACCAGGTACTCCACTTTCCTGCGGCCGTGCTTTCTTTCGATGAAATCCTCGATCATGCCGCTGCCCAGGGGGCCCGGCCGGTACAACGCCACCAGGGCGACGACATCGGCAAACGCCGCCGGCTTCATCTTGACCAGCAGTTCCTTCATACCGGAACTTTCCAGCTGGAAAACACCGGTGGTATCCCCCCGGGAAAGAAGCTGATAGGTCGAAAGATCATCCAGCTTCAGCCGGGACATGTCGGGCGGCGTCCGGCCCTGACTTTCCAGCAGGGTCAGGGTGTCCTGAATAACCGTCAGGTTGCGCAGACCCAGCAGATCCAGCTTGACCAACCCGATGGCCTCGACGCACTTCATGTCGTACTGGGTGGACACTTCCCCTTCATTGACCGAATAAAGCGGAACATACTCGAACAGGGGCCGGTCCCCGATGACCACGCCGGCCGCATGGGTCGAGGCGTGCCGCGGCAGGCCCTCCAGGACGCGACTGGCCTTCATCAGCTCGCCGAATTCCGGCTTGGAGCCGATCAATTCCTTAAGCGCCGGCTCTTTTTCCAGGGCATCATCCAGGCTCTTGCTGTCCGGGGGGATCAGCTTGGCGATCCGGTCAACCTCATACAGCGGGATATCCAGCACACGACCCACATCGCGAATGGCGGCCCGGCTCTTCATGGAACCGAACGTGATAATGTGGGCCACGTATTCGTCACCGCCGTACTTTTCCACCAGATACTTAAAGACCCGGTCCCGGCCGTTGATGCAGATATCCACGTCGATATCCGGCATGCTTTTCCGTTCCGGATTCAGGAATCGTTCGAACAGCAGGCCATGTTCAATCGGATCAAGATCGGTGATGCCCAGGCAGTACGACACCAGACTGCCGGCCGCCGATCCGCGACCGGGGCCCACCGGGATGCCGCAGTTCTTGGCATATTCGATAAAATCCGCCACGATCATGAAATAACCCGGGAACTCCATCTTCTTGATAACGGAGATTTCATAGGCCAGGCGTTCCTCGTATACGAATTCATTCACACCGGGGTTGTTCTCCCGGATCCGCTCTTTTTTCCGTTCAAAACCGGCCCTGACCTTCTCATCGAAAACATCATCCACCGTTTTTTCCGCCGGCGTTTCAAAACGGGGAAAATGCAGGGTTTTGAAATCCAGCGCCACATTGCATCGGCCGGCGATGGCCACCGTGTTGTCGGCGGCGCCGGGAAAATCCTGAAAAAAAGCGCGCATTTCATGACGGGGTTTGAAATTGAGCTGATCGGTCTCGAACTTCATGCGATCCGCGTCATAGATGGTCTTGCCGGTTTGCAGACACAGGAAGAGTTCATGGGTTCCGCTGTCGCCGGAATCCAGGTAATGGCAGTCATTGGTGCCGACCAGGGGGATGGACAGCCGCCGGCTCATGTCCAGCAGGGCTTCATTGACCGCAACCTGCTCTTTAACGCCGTTGTTCTGCACTTCCAGAAAAAACCGGTCCTCGCCGAATATTTTCTGGAATTCCCGCGCCGCCGCGTCCGCCTCCGCCACCCTTCCTTTAGTCAGCGACTGAGGGATCTGCCCTTTCAGGCAGGCGGACAGGGCAATCAGTCCCGACCCATACTGCCGCAGCAAATCCTTATCGATGCGGGGTTTATGATAAAACCCCTTGATGGAGGCGATGGACGCCAGACGGCAGAGATGATGATATCCCTCCATATTCTCCGCCAGCAGCACCAGATGGGAGAGCCCTTCATGATCCTGGGGGGTTTTGTCGGCAATGGTTCTGGGCGCCAGATAGCATTCGCATCCGATGACCGGTTTCAGTCCGGCCTTGACCGCCTCCTTATAAAAATGAACGACACCGAACATGACGCCGTGGTCGGTAATGGCCACGGAATGCATGCCGTATTCCACGGCACGCCGCATAAGGGATTCCAGCCGGATAATACCGTCCAGAAGGCTGTATTCCGTATGAACGTGCAGATGGACAAAATCCTGGGAAGGGATATCGGTCATTGCTCTTTCCGGGAAGTTTTAAGTTTTAAGTGATTAAGTTTTAAGTTTTAAGTGTATCTCTAAAAATTAAAATTTTGGTTCGAGGTCAAGGGGTACGAAAATTTTAACCGGATGAATACATTGAAGTATTTCGATGATTAAAATTTGAGCACAACGCCGACATCGGGCCAAAAGGCAATTTTCAGAGGTGCTCTTAAGTTTTAAGTGATTAAGTTTTAAGTGTTAAGGAATATAAGCCTAAACCCCTGAACACCTAACCACTTAACACTTAAAACTTAAAACTTAACACTTAAAACTTAATCACTTAAAACTTTTCTTTTATTCTACCCGATAATTGGGCGCTTCCTTGGTGATGATGACGTCATGGACGTGGCTCTCGCGGAGGCCCGCGGCGGTTATTTTCACAAACCGGCCCCGTTCCCTGAGTTCGTCGATCGTCCGGCAGCCGAGATATCCCATTCCGGCCTTCAACCCACCGATGAGTTGAATGATGTTGTTGGCGATGGTCCCCCGGTAGGGAACGCGACCGACGATGCCCTCCGGGACCAGGCGGCTGTCATCCACGTCGTCCGTCTGATAATACCGGTCCTTGCTGCCCTGCTTCATCGCCTCCACCGAACCCATGCCGCGGTAAACCTTGTAACTGCGGCCCTGGAACAGGATCGTTTCGCCGGGACTTTCTTCGGTTCCGGCAAACAGCCCGCCGAGCATGACGGTGTGGGCCCCGGCCGCGATGGCCTTGGTGATATCCCCGGAATACTTGATGCCGCCGTCGGCGCACAGGGGAACGTCGGTCTTGTTGGATATGGATTTGCAGTTCATGATGGCCGACAGCTGCGGCATGCCCACCCCGGCCACCACCCGTGTGGTGCAGATCGATCCCGGCCCGATTCCGATCTTGACCCCGTCGGCACCGGCCTCGATCAGCTCTTCGGCTCCCTTGGCGGTACAGACATTGCCGGCGATCACCTCGGCGTCCTTAAAACCGCTTTTGATCATCTTCAGCGTCCGGATCACATTGGCCGAATGGCCGTGAGAGGTATCAATTAATATGACATCCGCGCCGGCCCTCAACAGGGCCTCCACCCGTTCGGCCGTTTCGCTGCTGACACCGACGGCCGCGCCCACGCGAAGCCTTCCCAAACTGTCTTTGCAGGCCTGCGGGAACTTTTTCAGTTTTTCAATATCTTTCATGGTGATCATGCCGACCAGGCCGCCGGCCTTGTCCACCACCAGGAGTTTTTCGATCTTGTGGCGATGGAGCAGCTCCTTTGACTCCTCCAGGGTAATGCCCTCGGGGACGGTTATCAGGTTCTTGCTGGTCATCACCTCGGAGACCTTGCGGTTCAAATCCCCTTCAAAACGAAGGTCCCGGTTGGTGACGATGCCCACCAGCTTGCTGCCCCTGGTGACCGGTACCCCGGAGATATTGTATTCCTTCATCAGGCTGAGTACCGCGCTGATGGGCTGGTCCGGTTCCGTGGTCACGGGGTTGACAATCATGCCGCTTTCGGACTTTTTCACCCGCCCGACCTCCAGGGCCTGGTTCTCTATGCTCATGTTTCTATGGATAATACCGATCCCTCCGGCCCGGGCCATGCTGATGGCCGTGGCTGATTCGGTAACCGTATCCATGGCCGCGCTGACGATGGGAATATTCAAGATGATGCTCTTCGTCAGCCGGGTGGAGGTGACCACATCTTCCGGCAGCACATCGGAGTAACTGGGGATCAGCAGCACATCATCAAACGAGTAAACTTCTTCCGGGGACATTTTCATGACCATTGAACCTCCGAACACTTTTTTCATGACAAAAAATGAAATTCTTGTTTTGGCGATAAGGCACCGGCTCCGGGAGAGCTGTTTAGCATCCCATAACAAAAGATAATTTACTTTACAATCTTTTTTATTTTGATATTACATGGCCTCAAACCCGACGAAAATACCGGGAAACCGCAATGACAGCGGCAACGGAATAACGCGGATATTGGATTATGATCATTCGTATCAACCCGGACAACCCTCAACAGCGACTGGTCGACAGGGTGGTGGATATCCTTCGGGACGGAGGAATCATCGCTTACCCCACGGATACCTATTACGGTATCGGATGCGACATCACTTGCAAGAAAAGCGTGGAGAAAATCTACGCCATGAAACAGCGGACGCGGACCAAGCCCTTCAGCATTATCTGCTGCGACCTGAAAAACATCAGCGATTATGCCAAGGTCAGCAATTACGCTTACAAAACCATGAAACGGCTGTTGCCGGGCCCCTACACCTTTATCCTGGAGGGATCCCGCCTGCTGCCGCAGATTTTAATGACCAAAAGAAAAACCGCCGGCATCCGGGTGCCTGCTCACGCCATCTGCCTGGATATCGTCCGCAGGCTGGGCCATCCCATCCTCTCCACCAGCGCCACCAGCCCGGACGAGACGGTATTTGACGACCCCTCGTTTATCGACGACCATTACGGCCGGCAGATCGACGTGGTCATCGACGGCGGGCCGGTCCCGTCACAACCATCCAGCGTGATTTCCCTTATTAATGATGAGCCTGAAGTGATAAGAGAGGGGTTGGGGGATATCGGTATTTTTCAATAAAGTTGTTGTTTATCTTCCAGGCTGGAAAAGATACCCGCCGGACAGCCCGCCCAGCTGGGTGGTGATGTGACCAACCCATTCCACGGCCGACATGCCGGAGATCCACTCCAGCAGCGAAAAAGGCTCCTCTTTGGGGGGATACACGGAAACGACATCGCCTTCAATTCCGGCCATCCGCCCGGCCATTTCAATGGCGTCCTCCAGGTTGCCCAGGTTATCGATCAGGCCGATTTCCCGGGCCTTTTTTCCGGAGAATACCCGGCCGTCGGCCAGTTGTCGGACCGCCGCCACGTCCATGCCACGGCCCGTGGCAACATCATTGATAAACTGGTCGTGGAGATCCCCGGCGAATTCCTGGAGAAGCGCACGCTCCGCTTCCGTCATTGTCCTGACCGGAGAGGCGATGTCCTTGTACTCACCGCTTTTGATGACCACCGGCGAAAGCCCGATTTTACCAAACAGTTCTTCCAGGTTGGTATAGCTCATGATGACGCCGATGCTGCCGGTGATGGTGCCGGGGTTGGCCATGATTGTGTCGGCCGCCGCGGCGATATAGTACCCCCCGGAAGCGGCTACGGAACCCAGGGAGGCGACGATCTTCTTCTTCCCGGCGGTTTTGCGGATCTCCCGGTATATCTCCTGGGCCGGCCCCACCGCCCCTCCGGGAGAGTCGATCCGGACAACAACGGCTTTGATGGAAGGATTTTCCCGGAATGTCTTTAAATCCGAAATGACGCCGCCGGCATCCATGATGGCGCCGATGACTTCGACAATTCCCACCTTTTCTCCCAGTTCGAGGGAAGCAGGGTCCGAAAGGACAAAAAGCGCCGAAAGGACAACGGCGGCACTCAACGCCATGCCGGTAAAAATCAGGATAAAAAATAAAAACGGATGCCTTCTGGAAAACATCACGCCCCTCCGACAGGATAAAAATCGAGTGACCTTAAAAAGAAAACCGGGAACCGGCAGCCGGTTCCCGGTTTTTGCTGTATTGTTTTCTCGTCCGACCCGTCATGGAGTCAAATCAAGGCGCTGTCGAATGGCTTTCATTTCATCCGACTTCGCCGGGCATGCCGTTATTTTGCTCCCGGGTCTTCAGCCGCGTCCTTGTCCTTATTGCCTTTCTTGCCGATATCGCTCAATCCTTCCTGGAGGTTCTCCCGCAGCAGTTCCCCGAAAGCGGAACGGGCCGGCTTGGAATTATCGACATAATCCTTGAGAAGGCTCTTTTCATCATCTATTTCAAGCCGTTTAATGGACAGGCCGATCTTCCGCTCATCCACGTTCACGTTCATGACGCGGGCCGTCAGTTCCGCACCCACCTCGTACTGCCCGACCGGTGTCTTGATCCGTTCGGTGCTGATCTCCGACACATGGACCAGTCCTTCGATCCCCTCTTCCAGTTCCACGAAAATCCCGAAATCGGTCACGTTGGTGACCAGGCCGGAAACCTTGGTCCCGATGGGATACCGTTCCCTGACGCTTTCCCAGGGGTCGGCCTCGAGCTGTTTGATGCCCATGGAAAACCGTTCGTTTTCCTTGTCGATCTCCAGAACCACGGCCTGGACGACATCGCCCTTCTTATAGATCTCGGAGGGGTGCTTGATGCGTTTGGTCCAGGAGATGTCCGAGATATGAACCAGCCCGTCGATGTCATCGTCGATGCCGATGAACAGACCGAAGTCGGTGATATTCTTGATCCGGCCTTCGATGACCGTTCCCACCGGATACTTTTCGCTGACGACTTCCCAGGGATTCGGTTCAATCTGCTTCATGCCCAGGGAGATGCGCCGGTTGTCCGGCTGAACGTCCAGGACGACCGCCTCCACTTCCTCACCGACATTCACCACCCGGGAAGGATGGCGGACCTTCCGGGTCCAGGAAATTTCGGATACATGAATCAGGCCTTCCACGCCCTCTTCCAGCTCGATGAAAATGCCGTAGTTGGTGATGCTGACCACTTTTCCGGACACTCTCTTGCCGACCGGATATTTTTCGCTGACAAAGGTCCAGGGATCCGGCGACAACTGTTTCATGCCCAGAGAAATCTTTTTCTTGTCCAGGTCAAAAGAAAGCACCTTCAGTTTGATATTGTCGCCGACCTTGAACATCTCCGCCGGATGACGGACCCGGCCCCAGGAAATATCGGTGATGTGGAGCAGACCGTCCACGCCGCCGAGGTCAACGAACACGCCGTATTCGGTGATGTTCTTTACGATGCCGTCCAGCACCTGGCCTTCGGCGATATTCTCCAGGACCTCGGCGCGCTTGGCTTTCAGATCCTGTTCCAGCAGCACGCGCCGGGACAGCACGATATTATTGCGGCGCCGGTTATATTTGAGCACCTTGAAGTCATAGGTCTGGCCGACCATCTCGTCGAAATTCCGGATGGGCCGCAGATCGGCCTGGGAACCCGGCAGAAAGGCCTGAAGTCCGACGTCCACGGAAAAACCGCCCTTGACCCGGCTGACGATAACGCCCTTGATGATACCGTCTTTGTCGTAGGTGTCCTTGATCGTTTCCCAGACTTTGACCTTGACGGCCTTTTCCTTGGACAGGACCAGGGTTTCGCTTTCTTCGTCCCAGTACTCGATCATCACGTCGACAGGATCGCCGACGTTGAGCTTGGCCTTGCCTTCTTCGCCCCGGAATTCGTTGGTTTTGATCTGGCCTTCGGATTTGTAGCCGATATCCACCAGCACGTAGTCCTTGTCCACGGAGACGATGGTTCCCGTGACCACTTCGCCTTCGGCGAACTGCTTGATGCTGTCTTCATACATCCCCATCAGGGCTTCCATGCTCTCGCCGGACGATTCGCCCTGCCCGGCTTCCTGCAGATCCAGATCGTCGTCATCTTCCATCATGTCTTTGTTGTTTGTTAATTTGTTTACCATGTAACTTTAAACCCCCTTACCTTATTTTATTTGGCTGTACCATGACAGCTTAAACAACCTTGGCAACCTATCAACACGCCATTCAAAAAGCAAACAAAAAAATAATATGCATACCGGGATATTCTCTTTCTCGATTCATGCCGGGTTTCGCGATCAGCCGGGACGGGAATGGACACGTTTTAAGGTTTTAGGGCATACAACACTTAACACTTAACACTTTAAAACTTAAAACCCTTACGTCTTACTGCGTCCCCGGATATGCTCCATCATGAAATCGACGACCTGGTCCGGAGTACGATTCGTGGAGTCGACCATGATGGCGTCTTCGGCGGGTTTCAGCGGGGCGTGGCTGCGGGTCTGGTCATTGTGGTCCCGGAGCCGGATGTCATCGGCCACCTGTTCCAGGGTCAGGCCGGCGCCCGGCGGAAGTTCCTTGAACCGTCTCAGGGCTCTGGCCTCAACGGCGGCGCTCAAAAAAAACTTGACGTCGGCCCCGGGGAAAACCACGGTGCCCGTATCCCGGCCCTCGAACACGGCCCGCTTATCCTGGCCCATCTTCCGCTGGAGCCCCAGCAGGAACTCCCTGACCACGGGCCGGGCGGAAACCGCCGAAGCCATCATGCTGATCTCCGGTGTCCGGATCCGGCCGGAGATATCGACCCCGCCGGATAGCAGGCGGGAGCCGTCCGGGCCGACGACCAACTCCAGGGTCAGGCCGGAACACAGGGCGGCCAGCCCGGCATCATCGCCGGCGTCAACCCCTTTTTCCCTGGCCGCCAGGGCGATGCCCCGGTACAGGGCGCCGGTATCCACGTAGCGATAACCCAGCCGCCCGGCCAGCTGGCGGCTGACGGTGGTTTTACCGGCCCCGGCCGGGCCGTCGATCGTAATCACCATATCTCTCATGATAACACCTTCTCCAGGGCCTCGATGAAACGGACGTTTTCTTCCGGCAGGCCGGCGTTGACCCGCAGGTATGTCGGATACCCGTATGACGTCATGGAACGGACAATCACCCCTTCCCGTAAAAGCGCTGTAAACACCTCATCCGCGTTCCGCTCCACATCCAGCAGGAAAAAGTTGGACTGGGTGGGGAAGCAGGTGACGCCCATCCGTTTCAGTTCCCGGAATAAAAAATCCAGTCCATCATGTACGACCTGCCGGGTCTTTTGGAGGAAAGCATCATCATCCAGGGCGGCCACGGCCGCCACCTGGGCCAGGGACCCGACGTTAAAGGGCTGCCGGACCCGGTTCAGCAGGGACACCATTTCCGGCGGCATGAAGCCGTAGCCCACCCGCAGGCCGGCCAATCCGTAAATCTTTGAAAAGGTCCGCAGGGCCGCCAGGGGACGTCCGTCATCCAGAAAGTCGAGGCTGTCGGCGCAGGCGGGGTCCCGGGCGAACTCCACGTAGGCTTCATCCAGAACGACCGTCACCGTTTCCGGGATGTTTTTCAGAAAATCCCCGAACCGGTCCGCGGGGAAAATCGTGCCCGCGGGATTGTGGGGGTTGGTCAGAAATATCATCCGTGTTTTCGATGTGACCGCGCCGGCGATATCATCCAGATCGACGGCCAGTGAGCGCAGGGGCACAAAGACCGGCCGGGCATTGGAAACGCGCGTCATGATCTCATACATGGAAAAGGACGGCCGGCTCATGATGACCTCGTCCCCGGGATAGAGCAGGGCCCGGGTCAGCATGCCGATGATGTCGTCGGACCCGCTGCCCAGGATGATATTTTCCGGCCGGACCCCGAATTTTTCGGAAAGCTTCCGGACCAGGTAATAACCGCTGCCGTCCGGGTAGCGGTGCAGCCGGGAAAGCGCCTGGCTGATGGCCTCCAGGGCCAGCGGGGACGGCCCCAGGGGATTTTCATTGGAGGCCAGCTTGATGGAGCCGGTCAAACCGTATTCTCTTTCCAGTTCCTCGATCGGCTTGCCGGGAGCGTAAGGTTTGACGGCCAGGACGTATTCGGGCGGTTGTAACTTCATCGCTTGTTTCTCCAAGACGGCAACACAAAAAGCGGGTCGTCTTCAAAATTCACTTTTTACAAATTCATCAATTATGATAGCATCTTTTCAATTTTCACCGGGCCTGGATTTTGATGAACCGGTTATAATATGCTCGTTTCTTTTTGTAAATAGTGCCCATCCTTTTTATAACATGAGCAAAGCAGCAGTTTCCAATCCAGAAAGGTGAATTTTTCCGCAAGGTCAAGGAAAACAAGGGGTTTTGCGGAGGCGTACTTAAAGTACGCCGCACAAAAAGCCCCGTCGTTTGACGCAGAGATTGCGGAAAAAGGCCATTTATGGATGGAAACTAAATATATTTCCCCGGAGCAGAACCCATGCGGACCCGAACCGGTTTAGAGGTATTGTGCGAAAATCCTTCCCGTTATCTTCCGGGAGAACGCCTTGGCATCCTGGCTAACCCGGCCTCCGTGGACAGCCGGTTTGTCCATGCCCGGGACCGGATCAGCCAGGCGTTTCCCGGACGCGTCGTTGCCCTGTATGCCCCCCAGCACGGTTTTTTTGCCGACAAGCAGGACAACATGAAAGCCTCTGACAATTTCGTCGATCCGGAACTGGGCGTCCCCGTATTCAGCCTTTACGGCCAAACCCGCATCCCCACCCCGGAGATGATGGCGCCCATCGACACCCTGATCATCGATCTCCAGGACGTGGGCACCCGCGTTTATACCTTTATCTACACCATGGCCTACTGCCTGGAAGAGGCCAGGCGCCACGGCAAGCAGGTGGTGGTGCTGGACCGTCCCAACCCGGTCGGCGGGAACATCGTGGAAGGCAACCTGCTGATCCCGGAATACGCCTCCTTTGTCGGCCGGTTCCCCATTCCCATGCGGCACGGCCTGACTGTCGGCGAAGTGGCCCGGCTGTTCAATGACCACTTTGAAATCGGCTGTGACCTGACGGTGGTCCCCATGGAAAACTGGCGGCGGGACATGTTCTTTGAACAGACCGGCCTGCCCTGGGTGGCGCCGTCCCCGAACCTGCCCACGCCCGTATCCGCCGTGGTCTATCCCGGACAGGTCATCTGGGAAGGCACGAACGTGTCGGAAGGCCGCGGCACCACCCGCCCCTTTGAGCTTTTCGGGGCGCCCTTTATTGACCCCAGGGAAATAACGGCGGTCATCGGCCCGGAAGGGCTTGCCGGCGCCGTTCTCCGCCCGGTGCTGTTCGAGCCTACCTCGAACAAGTGGGCGGGACAGCCCTGCCGGGGATTCCAGATCCACCCAACCGAACCGGGCCGGTTCCGGCCCTACTCGGCTTCCCTGGCCCTGTTGCGGGCGGTCCTGCGACTGTACCCGGACCGGTTCGCCTGGAGCAAGGAGCCCTATGAATATGAATACGAGAAACCGGCCATCGACCTGATCCTGGGAAACCCGGAGATCCGTCGTCGCCTGGAACAACAGGAGCCCATCGAAAGCCTGGAAGCATCCTGGACCGAAGACCTGGATCGATTCTCCGCTGTCAGCAGAGAATATTTTCTTTATAAATAAAGGCGCATGAAACCGTGAGCGACGACAAACCGGGCTGGAAACGAATGGCCTTTAAAGGCAACAAGGTCTGGATGGCCCTTGATGAAGAGCAGCGGCCACTGGAAAAAGACGGCAAGGTACTCATCAAGTACCAGGTGAACCAGGATTACGAATACTGGGTCCACAAAAGCAGCGTGGCTCCCGTGGAACAAATCGGCCGGTCCGCTGGGCAGAAAAAAACAGGGGACAAGAAAAGCCGGGACAAGAGAAGCGACGGGGCGGAAGCCAGCGGAGACATCACGGCAAACCTGCCGGACAATGCCGTCCTGGCGTTTACCGACGGCGCCTCATCCGGCAATCCCGGGCCTTCCGGCATCGGTGTCCTGCTCCGTTATAAGGACAAGGAGAAATGCATCTCCCGGTTCATCGGCCAGGCCACCAACAACATCGCCGAGCTCACGGCCATCCAGGCGGCGCTTCTGGAAATCAAAAACAAAAAACTGCCCGTAAGGATATTTACGGACAGCGCCTATGCCCACGGCGTGCTGACGCTGGGGTGGAAACCCAAGAAAAACAATGAACTGATTCAATCCATCCAAAAGACCATGGCCGGATTCAGGGACTTGAAACTGATCAAGGTCAAAGGCCACGCCGGCATTCCTGAGAACGAAACGGCCGACCGTCTGGCCGTGGCCGCCATAGAAGAACATTCCGGGTAGAAATTCCCAAACAAAAAGCCCGCGCTTTACCCAAGCGCGGGCTTTTAAACTCGTGTTATCGACCGGTCGATCTTCCGCTACTTCAACTCTTTATCTTCAGAAGCGGCGTTCGCCCCCTCGTTCTTCCAGGTATCCTTGAGCTCGTCAAATCCCAGATAAAGCGCCAGGCAGCCGACCAGCAGAAGTACCAGCGGAAGCGTTCCCGCCAGAATCTGCAAGAAAGCATCAAACCAGACGGCCAGCAGAATAAGACCAACTACCGACGCGATCGCGCCACCAACCAGTGTTTTCATCAGGTATCCCTCCTTTTTAATCTCAACTTATTTTGTCCATTAAATCGTTAACAGGCTCATCTCTAAAACAACCGGCTCCAAGTAAGGTTTTGGATTATAACACATCAATCATCACTTACAAGTCAAAAATAATTTTTTTAAAAATTAACGAAGCCGGTTCAACTCGACCCGGACCTGCGCGGGGTCTTCAATCAGGACCACACCTTTTTTTCCCGGCCCGTCATCCTTCTTGATTATCAACGTTCTCGGAGGCAGAAAATCATTGTTCCCCTGTCTCTGGATATAGACCAGTGGTTTCAGGGCATTATACAGCGGGTTGACATGAAGCGATTGCAGCGCCCGGCTGGCTGACTTCAGGGACAAACCAGCCGCCCGGTAATAGAATCCAAGAAACGCCCGATCTGAATTGGCAATCACCAGATCAGCCAGTCTTTCCGCCTCTTCCGCCGCGTTGACCAGTTGGATAATATCGCTTTCCGGAGAATAGGCGGCTATTTTCGCGGCAAGATCGGTGGCTTTTTGAATGGTAAACAACCGGTCATTGTTCATGTGAATATAGACCAGGGTGCCCAGCCACAATACCATCATGGATACCAGATAAGCGGGAAAAACATATTTCAACATTTTTTCCCGGTGGAAAGTCGACACCGCTCTCCATATAAAATAAAAGCTGCAAAACCACAACCCGGAATGATAGATCCAGTGGTTAAAAAGTCGAAACACGTAAAGCAGCATCATATAAAAAATGAGGGTAAACAGAGCGATGACGCCGAAACGGTCTTCCAGAGAAAGCGGCTTGCCTTGTCTGAACCGTCTTACCAGACTTGATATGGTCTGCCCCAGCCCGAGAACAAGGTAGAGGTGCGCCGCCATTGTTATAACCGACAGCACGCTGATCATGATGGAAAAATTTTCATGCCGGTCAAAATACTCATCCGGAATCAACTGAAACAAATCGTAGCTGTACCAGATTCCACCGGACACTGCTGTAAACAGCCAGGCCAGAGAGACGGATCTTTCCGGAAAAGGATAGTCTCCGGGGAAACCTCTTGTATAGAACTGCTGCGCTATTTTCATCAGATAAGGCGAGCAAACCGCCAGCGCCCCCAGGGTGATCACCAGTACGCCCAGACGGTGTTGCCTCACCCAGCCATATTCGAAAACGGAAAAGCATAAAACAAAAGGAATCGCGGCGATCATTCCCCGGTGACTGTTATGGACCAGAGCAACGATACAAACCGCCAGAAACGATAAGGAAACGTATCCCTTATGATGATAAAACCAGGCGTAACACACAAACAACATCATGGACAGGACCACCAGAAAGCTGCTGTCTTCTATCTGCCTGCTTAAAGCGTAAAAACATAACGATGGGAAAATGATTAATATCGGATAGTTATAAAACTGCAAAATTCTGGAAAGATACCATAATCCCGCCAGACTGGCGCAAAGCACCATCAGTTGTTTGACGGCGATAATTTTAACGACATCATGGGTAACCAGCAAAAACAACTGATACACCCAGATCGTCAGGGGATGAGGGATGGCAGCCGTACTGCCGCCGCGCTGATAAGAAGCCAGCCGGTGAGCGCTGTTGGCCTGTAAAGCCAGATCCAGTATTTCCGCCTGTTCATTACCCGCCCAGAACGAATCACCCGGCCAGACGAGGGACACGGACAGCGCCGCTATCACACACACAAAAAATTTCCAGTCTTTACGCACGATATGGGCCCGGTCCATGCGGTCAATCCTTATGCCCGTCTTCACTGCATGCCTCTCTCTGAATCCGGCCCTGCCCCCAGCGCTACGGGGCAGCATCTTCCGGTTCCACCGTCACCGTCAAATGGTTCTTGCCCCCGGCATCGCGATAACTCAACCGGACTGTCCTGACCGGCAGCCTCTTCAGATCCTGTCCGGCGTAATAGATATTCAACATGGGGACCAGGGCGAGATAAATATAACTACCCTTCAGACATTTTTGAAGAATTTCATTTTTGTTGAGTAGATTAACGCTTTCTCTATAATACCAGACATTCCCGAAAGCGCTTTCCAGGTTGGCGTTCATGATGTCAACCATGTTTCCGTTTTCAAGGCTGACCTTCTGCACCACCCGGCTCTCCGGAGAATATTGACTGATCTGACGGGCTGCCGCCATGGCATTATCCAACGTCAAACCAACACCTTCCAGGTGAACCATCAACCAGAAACAGATCCAGCAGAAGGCCATGGAAAGCCCATACAGTATCGGCAGGATTTTCAGGTATCTCCTTTCCTGAAAAATTTTGATCGCCCGCCATATGAAAAAAAAGAAACAGAACCAAACCGCTGAATAGTATTCAACAGCATGAAACAGGTCGAAAAAAGCCATGACCATTGAAAACACGACCACGGAAAATAGTGACAGACCGCCCAGCCGATCCTCCAGGTCCGGCGGAATCTTGCTGCGGCGCTTTCGAATCAGGCTGACAACGGTAATACCGATACCGCTGATCATAAGCAGGTAGCTGAGCATGGTTAACCCGATTATGACCTTCATAACGGGGGTCAGCACTTTGCCGGTGAAATGATGAGGGATCAGCAACTGAAAAAAATCGTAGCTGAAAAACAGACCGCCGGTCAGGGCGGCGGACAGAAATCGAGCCGCTCTGCCGGAAAATGGGACGGCAAGGCCGGCGACATCACCTGGCACGGTATCTTTCACCGGTGTCAGATAGGGGAAGATGATCAGAAGCATAGCCGCCACGATCAGTAAAACAAAGGCCGGTTTGTTTTTCAGTCGCTGGCGGTCGAACAGGGCCATGGTGAAAATGACCGGGAAAAACAGCAGTGCTCCCCGGGGATGAAGGTAAAACAAAAGGGTCATCAGAAAAATCGTCACGGCCAGCGCGGCCGTTGACAGTTTTTCAGAAAATCGGGCATAACAAGCTACTGCCAGTAAAGAAACCGGAACCAGCCAGGAGTCGTCGGTAAACTCGGAACCATACAGGTAGCAGTGAGGGAAAAAGCAGAAAAGGAGTAAAACCCAGCGGGGATAAGACAGTACCCGGGACAGATAATACAACCCGCCCAGGCAGGCGATCAGGGTGAGCAGGGCCTTGACAAAACTGATCAGAACCAGATCGTGGGTCAGTGCCAGAAAACACTGATAAACCCAGATGGGAAAGGGATGATAACGAATACCGGCATTGCCCTGGCGCCAGCAGGTCGAAAGCCTTCCCTCCTGGTTGGCCTGAAGGGCCAGGTTGACATACAGGGACTGATCCAGGTCTCCCCAGTGATGATCACCCGGCCAGGCCAGGTACATGATGGCCAGCAGCAGCAACAGCAACCAGCCGGCCATCCGGGCTATGTTCGGCTTGCCTGAATAGATCAAGGCCATCTCTAAAAATTAGAATTGGGGTTCGAGTTCAAGGCGCGCGAAAATTTTAACCGCAGGAATACATGGGAGTATTTCGAGGATTAAAATCTGAGCGCAACACCGAAATCGAGACAAAAGGCAATTTTTAGAGGTGGCCTCAAATGATTCCTATCTCGTTTCGGCTTACCCAGCCGATTTTATCACTTCCGAAACGAATGCGATAGGAATCTTTCTCTTTTTTCTCAACGGTCACGCGGCTGCCGGCGTGCAGCACGAACAGTTCGGTGGACAGGTCCGAAAAACCGGAGCGGACGGAAGATGATTCAGCCAGGACAACCCCCTGGGGAAGGCGGTGTTCAAAAAAATAATTTCCGGCGGCGGTCAGACTGAAAAAGACGAAAAGCGCCGCCGCGCCGTAAAGCAGGAAACCGGGCGGATTCAGCATCAGGTGTCTTCGAAAAAACAGGAGCAGGCAGAGGATAAAGCTGAAAGCCGCTGCCAGAAACACAACCAGCCGGTGATTCAGCCAGTACCGCCAGAAGAAGAGCATCTCCGGCAGAAAGACGCCCTCCGGTGCCTTGTCCCTGACCCGGGAACGCGCGTACTCCAGGTTGAACTTCAGATCCGGATCACCGGGGATCAGCCGCTGCGCCTTTTCATACCACAGGATCGCCTGTCCGATATCCCCGGATTTCAAGCAGGCGTTGGCGATATTGTAGTAAAGTTTCCCGTTGACCACGCCTTCCCGGGCCAGGAACAGAAACCCCTGCCTGGCAGCGACGTAGTCACCCTGGTCATAGGCCCGGGCCGCATCCAGGAACACCCGGGCCTGATCCTGGGCCGGGGCCGCCGGCGGCATCATCGCCAGGAGAAAAAATAAAACCGGAAAAATAAAAAGCCTGAAACGAATGCTCATGGCACAATCCTCCGGATCAGGGTTCCGGCCGAGGCCAGCGTTCTTGTCATGAAATCCTGGTCAACCGCCCGGCCGCCGTAGCGCGCCTGTTCGATCTCCTCCAGCAGCCGGGAGGACTTTTCGGCAATTGTCTCATCACAGCCGTTGTCCGTCAGCAACTGCCGGGCTTCCCGGTAGGTGAGGGATTCCCCTTTCCGGCCCGCCCTGGCGTAAACCGCGTAAACCACGGCTTTGAAAAGCAGGTCCAGGCGCGCTTCAGCGGTCAGCCGGTCGCGCCTGGCTTCTTTCAAAGCCGCCCGGGACCTGCGGGACATCAGGGTGGCGTCGCCCGTCTTCCGGCGGACCCGGGACATGACCGCCGCGGCCAGGCCGTAAAGGACAAACGGCCCGCCCGTCATCAGCAGGAACAGGGTCAGCGGAACCGGCCGGGCGTGTTCCAGGGCCGACAGATCCGGTTTGACGGGGAAAATATCATGGCCCGTGAATTCCACGGCCTGCTTGCGGACCGGCGGGGACATCTTTTCACCATCGGATGAGTTATCCCCGGCGACGGCGTCCGGCTGGCGTTTCCCGCCCGGCTTGACAGTAATGTCAATTGGCGCCGTGGAAATGGTCGCATAGGCGTTCCGTTTGACATCAAAATAGGTCAGTGAAAATGGCCCCACGGTGTATTTCCCGGGAGAGACGGCCACCAGTGCCGCCGGGAACCGCTTTTTCCCGGAGACGCCGGTTTCCCCGACCGTGACATCTTCGGTCGGCGTGTCTTCATACACCTTGAAAGCGGCCGGAAAATCAAACCGCGGCGCCGCCGCCGATTTGATATTGCCCCGGCCGCTGATGACCACCGCGATATTGCAGGAGTCGCCCTCGGCAAGTTCGGTCTGGCCGATTTCGGCGGCAATGGAAAATTCCCCGACCAGACCGGAAAAAGGTTCAGCGCCTTTGTATTCCGGAAGCGGCCGGACATTCACCGTCACGGGATCGGCGGTCAGGCGACGGGGTTGAAGCGATTGGCCGCCGCCGAAGAAGGGATCGTTGAAAAAAGAGTCGAACCGCGACCGGCTCCGGGGGGCGGTCCGGACAACCAGATCGCAGGAAATCGTTGCCGGACCGATGACATGGACGCCGGCCTGTTCGGGCGTCAGCACGTAGACGAGTTCGGTGACGTCAAAGCGGCGGCCGTTGACGATTTTTGAATAGGACCGGTTATCGGTCAGTTTTTCCGCCGAAAACCCGGGGAAATCTGGTGCCTTGCTCACGGCGGCGTTGGCGATGGGGACAGCGTTATACAGGGAAAACCGACAGGTGATCTGCTCGCCCACGAAAGGAGAGTCGCCGGATACCGACAACTGCGTGAACGCATCCGCCGTTTCCGTATCCGCTCCGCCGCCGGCCCGGGGACTGTCGCCCACTTCCACGGGAATCATTTCGGTGTATACCGTCTTGCCGCCGGTTTCTACGGGCAGGGGAGGAATCACCAGGTGCCCTTTCTTCAAGGGAACCAGGGTAAAAATATATGCCGTCTGGCTGGACACATTGCCATTGATCATGTTGTAGGAGGACGAGGTGCCCCGGGAAGCCACTTCAAAGTCCCGGATCCCGCCGACATTTACCTCCCCTTTGCCGCCCTCGATGGTAACGGTCAGGGTCAGCGTCTCCCCGTCGGTAATCCGTGTCCGGTCGACCGAGGCGCTGACATTGGCGGTGTGTGCCGCCGCGGCCGACAGTGCCGTCAGAACAAGGAATGATGCGAGAAAAACCAGTCGTTTCACCAGTCCTGTTCCACCTCCTTTTTCCGGTATTCCGGCAGCATAATAGCCCCGGGCCTATCCTGAAGCCGGTTCAGTCGGTTATCGCCCGGATCGGCGCCCGGCTGCCGGCCGGCCATGGCCTTCCCCGCTGCCTGTTCCTGCTCCGGCTCCTGGTCGCCGCCTCCGGCGGCCTGGCTGCCTCCGCTTTGCTGATCCGGCTGACTCTCCTGCTGAATGTTCTGTCCGTCCGTCAACTGGTCATCACCACCGTTATCCGACCGCTGGCCCTCATCCTCCGGCTGCTGTCCTGCCTGTTGCTGCCGGTTTTGCTCCGAAGACTGCGGCTGATTTTCACCAGACGACTTATTCTGATCGGACGCCTGGTTCTGATCCTGACCGGACTGGTGCTGCTGTTGCTCCTGGTCCGTCTTCTGTTTGTCCTGATCAGACGATTGCTTCTGCTGGTCCTGGTTCTGCTGTTTATTTTTCTCTTCCTCGGCTTTCCTGGCCAGAGCCAGGTTTTCCTCGGCCTCCCTGTCGCCGGCATTGATTTTCAATGCCTGCTGGTAGGCGTCAATGGCGCTGGTGAAATCTCCCCGGCGGTAATGGGCGTTGCCCAGGTTATACCACACATTCTCCCGGAACGGCTCATTATTCCTGATCAGCTCCAGGGCCTTTTTATAATGGGCGACGGCTTCATCCTGTTTGCCCGCCTTGTAATAGGCACTGCCGATATTGTAATACAGCTCGGCATTGTCCGGATCGGCCAGTTGCGCGTCAATGAAATGCTTGAGGGCCTGATCATACTGACCGCCGTCATAGGCTTCTCTTCCCTGGCGCACGTCATCATAGACATTGCCCGCCCGGACCTCGGAGGCGCCCGAGACGGCCAGCAGCATCACCAGCAGAACAGCCGGACCGGCCTTCCGGCCCCGGGGAAGGAACATCTCCACCGCCAAAAGGAGCAAAGCCAGCGCCAGGAACCACTGGAACCGGTCTTCCCAGATCTTCTTCCGGCCGCTCTCCAGCGTGGTCTGTTCCATGGTTCCCCGGATCCGGTCCTGATAAATATTCTCCAGGTCCATGTCGCCCGCCTCGGAGCGGACATAAATACCGCCGGTGGCGGCCGCCATCTGCTTGAGGGTTTCCTCGTCCAGCCGGGTCAGAACGATTTTCCCTTCCCGGTCTTTTTTAAATCCGCCGGCGGCCTCGGGAACGGGCGCGCCCTCGTTTCCGCCGACGCCGATGCAGAAGATCCTGATCTTCTTTTCCGCCGCCTGCCGGGCCGCTTCCAGGGGATCGGCACCGGCCGTCGACTCGCCGTCGGTGATAATGATAATGGCCTTGTCGGAAGCGTCCTTTTCATGGAATCCGGAAATGGCCGTCTGCACGGCATCACCGATGGCGGTGCCGCCCACCGGCAGCATATCCGGCGACAGGGTGTCCAGAAACAGATGAAAGGCGCTGTAGTCCATGGTCAGCGGGCACTGCAAAAATGCGCTGCCGGCGAAAGCGACCAGCCCGACCCGGTCGCCGGTCAGCATCCGCAGCAGGTCGATGATCTCATACTTGGCCCGGGTCAGCCGGGTCGGCTTGATGTCTTCGGCCAGCATGCTCCGGGAACAGTCCAGGGCGACCATGATATCCACGCCCCTCTGTTCGATCTTTTCCCAGCGAAACCCATACCGCGGTCCGGACAGGGCGACCAGGGCCGAGGCCGAGGCCAGGATCAGCAGCAGCCCCGCTGCGGTCCGCCGGGCCGGGGAGGCGTCCGCCGCGATCCGGACCAGCCCGTTGGCGGCGGCGAATCCGGCCAGGATTTTTTTGCGTCGGGCTCCCCCCCAGAAAACGATCAGCAGCAGCGGCACCGCCGCCCAGAGGGACAGCAGTAAATAAGGATGCGCGAAATTCACGGTGCCTCCAGATAAACGGTATTTTCCAGCGCAATCCGCGCCAGCAGCAGCAGCAAGGCCAGCAGCACCGGCCAGGGATAAAGATCATTATACACGGCATAGACGTTCGCTTTGGCTTCGGTCTTTTCCATGGCGTCGATGGTCTCATAGATACGCTTGAGCGCCTCGGTGTTTTCCGCCTTGAAATACAGTCCGCCGGTTTTATCGGCAATGGCCTTCAACGCTTCCTCGTCCATGTCCACCTGCTGATAGACATACTGCTGGCCGAGCAGGGGATGATTAACCAGAAACGGCGCCTTGCCGGCCGAACCGGCACCGATGGTATAGATTTTCACCCCCCGTTCGGCGGCAATGCCGGCCGCGTCCGCCGGAGTGATTTCTCCCGCGTTGCTGACGCCGTCGGTCAATAGGATGATGACGTTGGATTTGCTTTCCACGTCCTTCAGTCGTTTTAAAGAAATACCGATGGCGTCGCCGATGGCTGTGGTATCGCCGGCGGCCCCGATTTTAAGCCGGTCCAGGATAAAGGTCAGGGTATTATAATCCCGGGTCAGCGGCACCTGGGTATAAGCGTTGGTGCCGAACACTACCAGGCCGATGCGGTCGCCGTCCCGTCCGGCAATGAACTCGGACACGACGCTCTTGACCGCCTCCAGCCGGTTAACCATCTCTTTCTTGAGTTTGAAGTCAATGGCCGCCATGCTCCCGGACAGGTCCACCGCCAGTACGATATTGATTCCCTCGGTGATGGTCTCAATCTTCTTTTCTCCCCACTGGGGACGGCAGAGGCCCAGGACCAGCAGAGCAAAAGCCGTTGCCGAAAGCGCCGGCACGACCCATCGCGTCCGGATCCGGAATGAGGGCGCGATGGCGCCGGCGGAGTCGGTTTCCGAAACGGCCAGGGTCGGCCGCGGACAGCGATGCTTTCTCCAGTAAAAAGCCGCCGGAATGATGATCAGCAGCAGGGCCAGCCAGGGATCAGCCAGACGGAACATCATTTCACCTCCGCCTGTCCGGCCGCGGGCGGTTCAGACGGGACAAACCGGTTGACCAGGTCCCGCACCAGGACCAGGTGGGCCGTCATGTCCGACCGGTCCGGCAGGGCCCGGGCGAACTTGACCTGGTCCCCGAATTTGATAAACGACTTTAAACCGGCCTGGATTTCCTTTTCAACGTCAAGAGCCGACAGGCGGGGCAGCAGCTCCTCGGTGGTCATTTCCGGGGCGTCGATATTAAACCGCCGCTGCAGATACCGGCGGAAAGCCGCCGACAGGCCGAAATAAAACAGGGCCGGCTCCCCGGACATTCCGTTTTCCAGCGCCGTCAGGTTCTCCAGGGCCTCCTCCTCGGGAGTTCGATAAACCGCGGCCGTCACCTCGGTGACGCCGCCGCTCTTTTTCTTCATCCGGCGTCGGACCAGGATCCAGATCAGGACCCCGGCGGCCAGGGCCGCGACCCCGGCAAAGATCCCGTAATAGATCATGGGGTTGACGCCCACCTGAACCGGCTGACGGATGTCATGAATATCCGTGGGACCGGCCGCCTGGGGCTGACCGCTCTGGCCCGGATTCGCCGGCGCCCCCGGCCGGAGGGGCACCTGGGCCGCAGCCGGACCGGCCGGGGCCGTTACCCCGGGTGAAACCGTTGCCGATCCCGCCGACGCCGCCGGTACCGCTATCAATGCCCCCAGTGCTATAATCGTTGTCAAAATAATTGATCGTGTCTGATGAAGGACGTCGCCGCAAGAAATCCGAGCGAAAAAACCTTTCCCGGCCCTGTGGCCTTTCATGATCAACTTCTCCAAAGGGGATACGGCGCAACGCAGATATTGGGTTTTTACCGAAGCCATTTACCTGAGTTTCCTCTCCCGCATGCGAAAATAGGCGGCCAGGGTGTCGGCCACATGGGTCTCCCGCACGGAAGCCGCGTCAGCCGAAATCGACACGCAGTCGATATCGCTTTTTTTGAGCATCTCCAGGACCGCCTGCCGCTTCTTCTCTTTTATACCGGCCAGGGCCCGGCGGCCGGCGAACGACGAGGCGTCAAACAACAGCCGCCGGCCGGTTTCCAGGTCCCGCATATGAATAATCCCCGCGGCCGGCACCTCATAATCCCCCGTATCGCTGACATGGAGCCCGATCAGTTCATGCCGACGCGAAACCGTCCGCAGCCCCTTGCGGCTGTCGGCCGCGAAAAAGTCCGATATCAGAAAGGCGGTGGTCTTTCGGTGGCAGACATGCCCCAGGTAGGTCAGGGCCGCCTGGATGTCCGTTCCCTCATGTTCGGGGTGATGGGTAAAGATCTCCCGGATCAGTCGCCAGATATGGGCCGATCCCTTCTTGGGGGGAACATACTTTTCCACCCGGTCGGTAAAAAGGATGGCGCCGACCCGGTCGTTGTTCCTGATGGCGTTGAATGCCAGAATGGCGGCCGCTTCGGCGGCCGCGTCCTGCTTGCGGACGCCGGTGGTGCCGAAGGACATGGAGCCGCTGACGTCGATGAGCAGCATCAGGACCAGTTCCCGCTCTTCACGGTAAACCTTGATGTAAGGCCGTCCCAGACGGGCCGACACGTTCCAGTCAATGCTCTTGACCTCGTCACCGACGGCGTATTCCCGGACCTCCTCGAACTCCATGCCGACCCCGCGAAAGACCGACCGGTAATTGCCGGCCATGACGGCATCCACCACGCGACCGCTCTTAATATGGATCCGCTTGATCTTCTTGATGACTTCAGGCGAAAACATGGGCAGCATCTCCAACCGGAAGGAAGAGAATCAGGGGACTTCCACGCCGTCGAAAATCCGGCCGATGATGTCGTCGGTGGTCATGTCCTCGGCCTCGGCCTCGTAAGTCAGAATGATGCGGTGCCGCAGGATCTCAGGGGCGACGGACTTGATGTCCTGGGGCGTGACATAGGCCCGCCCCTGGAGAAAGGCGTAGGCCCTGGCCGCCAGGCTGAGATAAATGGTGGCCCGGGGGGAGGCGCCGTAGCGGATGTAGGGAGCCATGTCGAGCTTGTAATCCGCCGGCTTGCGGGTGGCAAAAACCAGATCGACGATGTAGTCCCGCAGCTTCTCCTCCATGTAGATATCCTTGACCAGCTGCACGATGCCGTTTAACTGATCCGGCGTGATCACCCGGCTGACGGCGGCCTCGGGTTCAAAACCCACCCGGCGCATGATCTCTTTTTCTTCGTCCCGGCTGGAATAGCCCACCGTCACCTTGAGCATGAACCGGTCGACCTGGGCTTCCGGCAGGGGGTAGGTGCCTTCCTGTTCGATGGGGTTCTGGGTGGCCAGGACCAGAAAAGGGTCGGCCAGCTTGAAAGTCTTGTCGCCGATGGTCACCTGCCGCTCCTGCATGGCTTCCAGCAGAGCGGACTGAACCTTGGACGGCGCCCGGTTGATCTCGTCAGCCAGGATAATATTATTGAAGACCGGCCCCTTCTTGATGGTGAACTCGCCGGTCTTGGGCAGGTAGACTTCGGTGCCGATCAGGTCCGCCGGCAGCAGATCAGGCGTGAACTGGATCCGCTTGAAGGAGGCGTCCACGGTTCCCGCCAGGGCCTTGACGGCGCTGGTCTTGGCCAGCCCCGGCACGCCTTCGATGAGAATATGCCCCTTGGTGAACAGGCCGATGAGCAGACCGTCCACCATCTCGTTCTGGCCCACCACCACCCGGGCGATCTCCCGGCGGATGCTGCTGACAATCGCATGGGCTTCCTCAACCCGGTGTTTCAACGCTTCTACACTCACGGCTCCTCCTTGTGGTCCACACAGTCTTTATTCATCCAAATCAACCCGTTAGAAAAAATCCGGCCTAAACAATAAGTACCGGAAGAGCCCTTGTCAAGCCCTCCGGATCGGTGACGAATGGCCCTCACCTCCCCCTCACCCTCCTGTCATCTTCTGCCAGCGGAAGACGCGGAGGGACTACCGTCAACGCTTTTGTCTGTTCTTTCATGACACACCGCCATCAGGTAAGCGGTGGTTGATGATGAACGATGTCGCGCCTTGGCTTTATCAAAATCCATGCCAAATTTTATATGTAGTGATACCAAATCGTTGTGAAAATAAAGGGTGTATATTTTTTACCCGGCCGGGAAAATATTACCCGTACCCGCTTTTTCCCAAAAACGTCACAAGGAATCCGGTAAGACGGCGGGAGTATACTCATGACGCGGACTCAAGTACCGGCCCCGTAAATTATCCACCAGAGCGTGCCGATCCATAGCAGGACATAAATCTGCAACGGCCGGTCCCTGAAGAGAACGGAGACAGGAGAACAATTTCCCCCGGGATCCGTTCCGATACGGAGATAACGGAAAAGCCCCAGGGCTACCCAGAGGGATGTCAGATAGAGACGCGGCGCGGCGTGCTCCCGGATAACCGCCGGAGAAAGCGTATACGCCACATAACCGGCCAGGCAGGCGGCCGCAAGGAACAACAGGCCGGCACGCCCCGGATTTTTACTTCCATCCGTGTTCGCCTCTTCCGAGGCCATGAGCTCGCATCGCCGCTTGGAGAAAGCCAGGAACAGGGCCAGCAGAAAGGTCAATCCCGCCAGCCAGCCGGAAACGGGCACGTCAATAACCGCAGCCCCGCCATAAACGCGCAGCACAAAACCGGCGGCCACGCAGGCGGCGCCGATACCCGCCATCTTCTGCAGCCTGACGGAATAGAGCAGGTTCAGCAGCATATACAGCAGGATCACCTGGCAATACACGGCCCGGGAAATCAGCAGGCAGACCCCTCCGGTCATGGCGGAGAGGAGCAGGCCGAACACCAGCGCCTGCGGAACACGGATCCTTCCCGCGGCAATCGGCCGGCGTCGTTTGACCGGATGGGCGGCATCTCCGACCCGGTCCATTATATCATTAAAAACATAGACGGCGCTGGCCGCCAGGCAGAACCCGGCAAATCCGGTCAGGGCCGCGGCCAGGGACGGGCCGTGGGTCAACCGGTGAGCGAAAAACAGGGGTACCAGCACGAAACCGTTCTTGATGTAATGACCCGGACGGGCCAGCGTGATCAGTGCCCGGACTGAAATGCGGGAAGACCCGCCCTGTCTCGATTCGTTTTTAATAGACCCCCCAGTTGCCTGTTGTTATCCGGAAACGTTTATATTACAACTTCATCATAATCGAATCGGAAGGTTTTGCAAGGTTGTCGAACGGATTAACATAAGAAAACGGCTTCATGCTTCAACCCGTCAGAGAGTTCTTCAACAGACACGGCCAGACGGTTAACGTCCTCGGCCGCCTCCTGCTGTTCAGGCAGATCGACATCCGCCGGCTGGCGGGCGTTCCCGTCAATCTGCTGGCCAGCCTGTTCAACCGGCCGCCGCCGCTGCCGCCGCCAGTAATCCAGGTGGACATCACCGACATGTGCAACCTCCGCTGCCCGGGCTGCCTCACCGGAATGGGATGGAACAACGGCCATCAGGGGATGATGCCTTATGAAACCTTCGCCTCGCTGATCGACGAGGTCGCCCGGTATACCGCCCTGGCGGTACTCTATAACTCCGGTGAGCCGCTGCTTCATACCGCGGCCGTGGACATGATCCGCCTGCTGACGGCAAACGCCATCGCCTCGATCATCAGTACCAACGGCCATTTTGTCAGGACCCCGGCGGAAGCCGAAGCGCTGGTGGCGTCGGGGCTCTCCGTTATGGTGGTGTCTCTTTCCGGAGCCACTCAGGAAACGTATGCACACTATCACCGCGGCGGGCGGCTGGATCAGGTCCTCAGCGGCGTACGGCATGTCAGGCAGGCCAGAAAAACACTGAAGAAAAAAACACCGCTGATTATTTTCCGTTTCCTGGTCATGGACCACAACCGCCATGAAACGAAAGCCATGACCGCCATGGCCAAGAAAGAGGGCTGCGACTGGTTTGAGCTCAGGGAAGTGCGATGGCGGGCCTGCCCGCCGGGCATCGCCGCCGATTCCGACGGCCAGAGGAGGGAACCTCCACGCCGGGCAAAAGGGCGAAAGTGCCTGTGGCCGTGGCTGATATCCGTGGTCAACTGGAACGGCGACATATACCCCTGCTGTTTCTTCCGCCTGAACATGGCCCGCATGGGCCGCACCACCGACCCCGGTGGATTGAAGGCGGTCTGGAAAAACAACGACTACAACCGGTTTCGCGGGAACATGCGTTCCGGCAATGGTCGGCCGGACGCCTGCCGGGGCTGCCCCGCTGAAACCGGGTTCCAGACCCGCTTCAGCCGCCAGCAGCGGACCATCCATCTTCATCTTCAGGCCAAACCCGGGACAAGAGCCGACATATGAGCCTCGAAAAAATCCGTGTTCTGTTAATTAACCCCCCCCATACGGGCCGCATGGTCTTTCCCAGCATCAATGACCGGATCGCCTTCCGCATGCACGATTTCGCGCCGCCCCTGGGTCTGCTCTACCTTAAAAGCTTTCTGGAAAAACATTCCCGGGTGCGGGTCGATGTTTTCAACTTCCAGAAGCCGAAACCGCCTTCGCTTCATGATTTTATCGCGCACCTGAACGAATTCCAGCCTGACATCGCCGGCATTTCGGTATTATCGCCCTTCTGGTACGGAACCTGCCTGATCACCGAAACCATCAGATCCCGACGGCCGGCAACGGTGATCGCGGGCGGCGGCCCCCACATGTGGACCTATCCGGAAGAGACCATCAGCCGGGGCCGATTCGACATCATCGTCCAGGGCCAGGGGGAAAAACCGTTTCTGGAAATCGCCAACCGGGTCGCTCACCGCCGTGACCTGGACGGGATCCCGGGGACCGCCAGACTGTCCGGGGGCAAGGTCATCACCCACCCCCCCGACCCCATCGACCGGGACGCCCTGGATGCCCTGCCGTTTCCCGACCGCACGGCGCTGGATATCCGCCAGCACAACTTCTACGTCAACCGGCACAACCCCTGCGCCCTGATGGTGGCCAGCAGAGGATGTCCGTATCAGTGCAGTTTCTGTAATAACCGGGAGCGGTATTTTCTCCCCCGGGACACCGGCCTGACGATCGAAGAAATGGCGGAGTGCCAGAAACTGGGGTATCGATCCGTCCAGTTCTGCGATGATGTGTTCACCTGTTCCCGCGAACATGCCCTGGCCCTCTGTCAGGAAATAATTGCCAGCGGACTGCGCCTGCCCTGGTCATGCCAGACCCGGGTGGACTGCGTCGACCCGGAGCTCATCGACCGGATGGCCGCGGCCGGATGTGAACGGATCCAGTTCGGAATCGAATCTGCCAGCCAGTATACCCTGGACCGCATCAACAAGAACATCAGCCCGGAGCAGACCCGGCGGGCTTTCTCTCTGTGCCGGCAAAAAGGCATTGTCACCGTCGGCAACTTTATCGTCGGATTCCCCTGGGAGACCGCCGAAGATATCCGGCGAACCTTTGCGTTTGTCTTCCGGCTGGACGCGGATTTTGTCTTCTGCAATCCCCTCATCCCTTTTCCGGGCACGCAGATTTTCGAGGAAGCCTCCGGCGACCCCGGTTACGACAGCCAATGGTTCCGGCGATTCGTGGAAAATCCGGCCGGCCGCGCCCGAATCAGCCTCTGGACCACACATATCCCGGAAAAGGAAATCAGCGGGCTGATCAAGACATTTTACCTGAAATACTACTTTCATCCCCGGCGGATGAAACGATACCTCTCCCATCTGACCGGCTGGGAGGACATCGCGGGAAAGCTGAAGACGGGAATCAAACTGGTTCTGTACCGATAATGATGGCAAGGGGTCAAGGGGTCGAGGGGCCGAGGGGCCGAGAACGTGTCTGGCAAAGCATCCGGACCAGTATAAAAATCAAAAATACCGTTAAAGCCATCACGGCAACAGCCATTAAAAACAGCCTGTAGTTATCCAGCGGCACATGTTTCAGCAGAAACGGGCCGCGGTTGGCTTCCAGAAGATAAAAAAGCGGCGACGCCCGCCACTGGAAATAGATGCTGTTATCGGAGATAATGGAAACCCCTCTTTCCAGTCCATACTGTTTCAGCAGATAATAAAAAGAAATCGGTTCACCCAGGCAGAAATAAATCTGCTGAATGACGCAGGCCGAGAAGAAGATTGCCGCCGGGATCTTCATCCCGCCTGTTCTCCGCTGATCGGCGGCAAACCATTCCGAGAGATAAAACGCCACCGGGATCAGAAAGAACGGCACCACCGGCAGCAGGTGCCGTGGTCCCAGGCAGAACCCGCCATGCCAGTCGCTGAAGCAGGAGATAAAAACCCAGCGGAAAGCGATCATGGCGACCAGCGTCGTGGACAGGAAACGATGGGACGGGTGAAACCGGGGCCAGCAGACTATGCCCGCCAGCACGATCGGGCAGAACAGCAGCAGGCCCTTGCCGGGGCTGACCAGCAGTCCGGCCAATCCTTCCCAGGGAGCGACCACCGCGCCGTACGCTACCGGAGACATCGACCGGCCGGTTTGCAGAATGCTCCCGAAGCGGGTGTAGTTCAGCCAGCAGAAAACCGACGTAAACAGGGAAAACCCGGCGATAAACACCAGAGCAGCCGCTGCCGGACGATTCAGGCCGTGTCCGGAACTTTTCACAAAGGGATAGACACCATAAGCGAAAAAGAAAGGGACAAAGAGGATGACGGTGGTGTGAGTAAAAAAGCCCAGACCGATCCAGAGCCCGGCCAAGAAAAGCCGGCTCAGGTTTTTCCCTGCCGCGCCGGCGTCAGGGTCATTGCGGATCAGGCAGTCAAAAGCAACCAGGGTCCAGAGCATGGTCAGCGGCTCTTTGAACATGGTGCCGGCATAACTCCACAGGGGCGTAGCCAGGCCCAGCAGAAGAGCGGCCGCCAACGCCGCTGGTATTGAAACGGCCAGGTGCCGGAGGACAAAGAAAAAAGTCACCGCCACCAGGGCGGTGACAACCGCGTTAAAAAACGATGTCACAAAGCGCCGGGCATGCTTTTCAGGATACGCCGGCCGGCGGTTGAAAAAATAATCCTTCAGGGAATCCTCATCAACGGTGAAACTGACCGGTACGGCAAACCGCCCGCTCTCGTACCAGCGGGTCTGATTGACGGCCAGCCCCAGCCGGATGAAGGGGGCCATCAGGATCGACTGTCCCGGCGCGAATACCGAATAAAGGCGGCCGTCCACTCCCGTGGCCACGGCGAATCCCCGCCATCCGGCCATGTCCTCGTCCAGGGCCAGAGAGCCGGTGGTGGCCAGGGCCTCACCGGTGCGGTATACGATCTCTCCGTCGGCGGTACGGATGCCGCCGTAGGCCATCAGCGCATAACAGCCGAGACAAAAAGCAAACAGCAGAACGGAGGCCATGGTGCCGGAAAAGATTTTTGCCGAATTCATGATATTGTCCGAGAGAGTGCTTTGATTTGCAATCGGTATATAATATTATTGTAGCGTCGCGATTGTCCACGCTTTTTTACCGCTGCCCGCGCCGGAAAGACTTCGGAAAACACGGCAGCGTGAAACCAACATGAAAAAGCGGTTTGACAAACCCCCCGTCCCGCTGTAAAAAGTTTTCTGTTTATCCGGGCGCATCCAAAACAACACGCTTGCCGCCGGCCTTCGGCGGCGAACTGACAGAGAGAATGACGCATGAGAACAACATTTATGATGACCATCCTTGCGATTTTCATCTGCCTGATGACTTCCTGTTCCGGCGGAAATGATGATGTCGCCATTGACACGGTCGACCAGAAATTCAGTTATGTCATGGGCTATGAGGCCGTGGGCGCGATTTCCAGCCTGGAGACCGTGACCATTGATGAAGCGGCTTTCATCAAAGGCATCCGGGACGCCTTTCAAAAGTCCCCCCCCCTGTTGACTCAGCAACAGGGTTTTGATATCAAGGCCCTGGTTTTTGAAGAAGAACGCATTTTCAGAAACCAGGAAATCATGAAAGACGCCGGGGAAAACCTGTCCGAGCAGACCGCGTTTCTGGAACAGAATAAAGGCCGGGAGGGAATCATGACCACCGGCAGCGGCCTGCAATACCAGATTCTGGAAAAAGGAGACGGCCCCTCTCCCCCGGCCGACGGTTACGCCAGGATCCTTTCCCGGGCGAAACTGATCGACGGCACCATCGTCACGGCCCTGTCCACCACTGCCGAACCGACCTTTGTCCCGGTCAAAGGCAAACTTCCCTTCTGGGAAGAAGCCCTTTCCCTTATGCCCACGGGCAGCCACTACCGCTTTTTCATCCCTTCCGCGCTGGCATACGGAGACATGGGTAATTTCATCGACGGCGGCTGTGTCGGCCCCAATCAGCTGATGATCATCGAAATTGAACTGCTGGAGGTAAGGTCATCAACCGATTTCCGCGGCAACGGCTAAAACAGATAATCGCCGGAGGAAGACGGCCTTGAAGCGATTTCGACTCTTTCTGGCCAATATCGGCAAAAGGCAGGTCGAATTCCCGCTGGTCACCCCCCCGCTGGGCATCATGTACCTGGCGGCCTATGTCCGGTCAAAATTCGATGCCGATATTCTGCTGATCAACCAGAAGGTCGAGAACTGCTCCAACGACCGCATCATCGAAAGGGCCGTTTCATTTCAGCCCGACATCATCGGGTTAAGCGCGACAACGCCCACGGCGCATAACCTGCCCTACCTGACCCGCCACTTAAAGAAAATGATTCCCCGGGCGCTGATCATCATCGGCGGTCCCCATGTATCCGCCTTTGAGTCCCGGTCCCTGGCGAACAACAGCGCCGATCTGGCGGTACCCCGGGAAGGGGAACTGGCCCTGGAGCAGATCATCCGGGCCCGTTTTGAAGGGGATTCGTTTGAATCCGTTCCCGGAATATATCGTCGGGACGGCGCCGGCGATATTATCGCCAACCCCGGCAATATCCCCTACATCAACGACATCGACTCGCTGCCGCCGCCGGCCTATGACCTCATCGATCTGGCCCCGTACTGGAAGACCCAGTCCATGCCGCCCCTGCCGACCCGGCGCTACGCCTCTCTGTTTTCCAGCCGGGGATGCCCCTACCACTGCATCTACTGTCACCGGATCTTCGGCGACGCCTTCCGCTGGCATTCGGCCGAACGTATCGCCGACGAAATGGCCTGGCTGCAAAAACGTCACCGCATCAGGGACTTCGAATTTCTGGACGATATTTTCAATCTCAACAAACAGCGGATAGCGGACCTTGCCGGGCAGATCAACCGGCGGGGGCTCAAGACGAAACTGGTCTTCCCCAACGGCGTCCGCACCGATATCCTCACCCGGGATGAGATTGATCTGCTGGTGGAAATGGGCATGTACTACGCCAGCTTCGCCCTGGAATCCGGTTCCCCCCGGATTCAGAAACTGATCCGGAAAAATCTGGATATTGACAAGTATCTTGAAAACGTGGATTACGCGGCCTCGCTCGGCGTTCTCTCCAACGGGTTTGCCATGATGGGATTCCCCACGGAAACCGAAGCGGATCTGGAGATGACCATCGACGTCACCTGCCGGTCACGGCTGCACACGGTTTCCTATTTTACCACTACGCCTTTTCCCAACACGGAGATGTACCGACTGGCGGAAAAGCAGTTCCCGGATCGGCTGCGACGCATCAACTATGACGACATGGAGTATGCCGGCCTGGCCGTCAACCTCTCCGATGTGCCGGACCATGTTCTCTTTGCCTGTCAGCGCCGGGCCAACCGGAGGTTTTTTCTGAATCCCGCCCGGCTGGCCCGCCTGGTGAAAAATTATCCCCAGCCTTACAAGCTATCGCTCTACCTGCCGATTTTCGCCCGCCGCGCCTTGAAAGGGATTTACCGACCCAAAAGACATTAGCTTAAACGGCGGCAGGCCGATACCCAGGCAGACAGGTTGTCCGCGGTCTGCCGCAGGAACGCTTTTAATTCATCCGGGCACCACTCCGGCATCCGTGCCACGGCATTATCCGCGAGGAAACCCGCCAGCTCCATCGTCCGGTCAGGGATTCCCGACGCGGCCGGATGAAATTCGGACTTGAGGAGGCCGACCAGCCAGTCGGTCAGCATCATGCCCCAGTATTCATGCCGCAGATCGTCCAGGTAGCAGTGCCGGTTCCGCCGGTGATCCACCACCGGCCGGCCAAACGCCACATGATAGGGCGTGCGGTCTATTACCGCCTGCAGAAAATATCCCCCCCAGACATCTCCATAGCGCTGGATGTTCCCCCCGGGAACCGGCCATCCCATGGGAATGCAGCAATAGGCCGGAATCAGGTCCCGGGCGACGCTCACGTTCTGCCCGCTGACAGGGATCCAGGTATCATGGGCCAGAACGTAACGGTTTGCCCCGGTGTAGGCCAGGCTGGTCACCGGGCCGTTCAGCCAGGTGACGGCGTCAAGGTCCGGGGATCCGGTCCACAGTCCCATGGTGATGCCGTACCCGGCGCCATCGGCAAGGTCCGTCAGGGTCACTTCAGGGATCGATCCGTTTCTCAGCAGAAAGGGGTATCCCCGGGGGTAAACCCGGCCGGCACGGTCAAGATTCAGATGGTCGCAGACGTTATAAAAACCGGCGGCGCTGGTCAGGGCGCGGCCGCGGGCAGGACCGCCGGTTTCGCCATGACCGGCGATAAAATCAGAATCGGTCGGGAAGTTGTCGTCATCGACGGCAATCAGCGTCCGGCAACCCTCTTCCAGGGCGCGCAGGTACCCGATGTTCCGGCGGGTCTCATTATTGACCGGAAGACGGCGGCAGAAGTCGGCGCATCGCTTCCCCCACTTTTCCTGGTCCCCCGGATCCATGAAGACCGTCTCCAGGCCCTGACGGGTCAGCCTGCCCGCGCAATCCCCGGCCGTGGCCGGCGTCTTGCGGTCACCGATGACCCACACTTTGACCTCATCCAGGTGCCCGTATTGCCGGATGTTATCCAGATAGCTGTCCAGCACGTCAGGCACGCGAATGGTCGTCAGTACGATATGAAAAGGTTTAGGCGTCATATTATATGCGGTCAAAGCGGGTAAACAACGATTGCCATC
The DNA here is from genome assembly GCA_040753795.1 of Thermodesulfobacteriota bacterium. NCBI lineage: Bacteria > Pseudomonadati > Thermodesulfobacteriota > Thermodesulfobacteriota bacterium. The sequence goes on along the minus strand of JBFMDX010000010.1, from coordinate 15,965 downwards.
ACCCCCTATCCTGTATATAGTATTTTTATTTTGCGGAATGTCCAATGATAAATTCACAATCGCAGGCACGGCGGCCATCGCCATGAATGATATCCATCCGCGGATCCGGTTAACCGTCGTGATCACCGTCTATTCGGAGGAAGGGTCCCTGAAGCAGACCATCGAACGGCTGAAGGCCAATGACCGGGGATACATCCACGAAATCATCCTGGTGGTGTGCCCCCGTTCCACCCGCCGGTGCCTGGATATCTGCCGGGCCCTGTCAGCGGAGGACCCGCGGGTGATATCCCGCTTCCAGGAGAATCCGGGCGTGGGCCGGGCGGTCCGGGAGGGAATGGCGGCCGCCACCGGAGACTATGTGGCCATCATGTCCGCGGACCTGGAGACCGAGCCCGAAGCCGTGGACCGCATGGTGAGGGAAATCCAACGGACCGGTTGCCAGGCGGTGGTTGCCAGCCGCTGGATGGAAGGCGGCGGGTTCACCCACTACCATCCGGTGAAACTGTGGCTCAACTGGCTGTTTCAGCAGATTTTCAAGCGGATTTACGCCACCGATATCGGCGACCTGACTTACGGTTTCAAAATTTTACAGAAATCGCTGGTCGAGGCCATCCCCTGGGAAGGGACCCTCCATGAGATTTTCATTGAAACGACCCTGAAGCCTCTGCTGGAAAACGCCTCCATCCGCCAGGTTCCCACGGTCTGGAAAGGAAGAGAGGAAGGGGTCAGCAAAAACAATTTTTACATCAATTGCCGCTACGTCTGGCTGGCCCTCCGGCTGATCCGGCATATCCCGAAGGGGCGGGGATGCGCGTCACCCTGATCAATCCGCCGGCCCTGCCGGGACGGTTCCATTATTCCGCCTTCTGCCACCCTCCCCTGGGGCTGGCCTATCTGGCCGCCTTCCTGCGGCGCCACGGACACACCGTCGACGTGATCGACGCTGTGGGGGAAGCCATTGACCGGTTTGTGCCATACCCCTTATCCAGGCGGTTCCTGCGGCAGGGGCTGGCGACGGAGGACATTCTCCGCCGGATCGATCCCAAGAGCGATCTGATCGGCGTGTCCTGCATGTTTTCCCATACCTGGCCCCTGGTCAGGGATCTGGTCCGGCAAATCAGAAAAGTTCTTCCCGATGTGCCGGTCATCGCCGGCGGCGAGCACCCCACCGCCCTGTTTGATCTTTGTCTCCGTCAGGCGCCGCTGGACGCCTGCGTTCTGGGAGAAGGGGAAGAGACCCTGGTGGAAATTGCCGACGCCCTGGAAACCGGCCGGCCGCTTGCAGCCATCGCCGGAATCGCCTGGAAAGATCCGGACACCGGAGAAATTCATCAAACCGTCGATCGCCCGCCCATAGCCGAACTGGATTCCCTGCCCTTTCCGGCCTGGGACCTTATTCCCTGGAAGGCTTACAAATTGTATGTTGGACCGGCCCAGGCCCGGACCATGACTATGCTGGCCTCCCGGGGCTGCCCCCACGGTTGCGTTTTCTGCTCGGCGCCGGCCATGTGGAAAGGCGTCTGGAGAAAACGGAGGCCGGAAGCAATCGTGCGCGAAATGTCCGCATACGTATCAATAGAACATATCACCGAATTCCAGTTTCTGGACATCAGCCCCCTGATCAGCCGGGAGTGGATCCGGGACCTGTGTCGGACGATTCTGGCGCGTCATCCCGGGATCCGCTGGCAGATGCCGGTGGGCGGCCGGCCGGAAGTCATGGATGATGACATGGCGGAAATGATGCTCCGCTCCGGATGCCGCCATATCCAGTTCGCCCCGGAAAGCGGCAGCCCGGCCGTGCTGGCGGCCATGAACAAGCACCTGGACCTGGACCGCTTCCGCCAGGCCGTTGTGGCCGCCAAAAAAGCGGGAATGATCGTCAGCGCCCTGTTTGTCATCGGCTATCCCACGGAAACGATAAAAGACATCCGCCGGACTTACCGGCTGATCCGCTGGCTGGCCCAACGGGACGTTGACGAAATCGCCATTTCCTCTTTCGTCCTGCTGCCGGGGACACGGGCCTTTGCCGACGCTTCCGCCATCCGGCCGGTGCCGGTCGACGACGACTTCTGCTACCAGACGGCGGACGCCACCGCCCTGGTTCCGTCCGCGTCATGGAATCCGCTGCTGGGAAAAAACCGGTTGCTGCTGCTAAAATGGACGGGGCTGATCCAGTTTCATGCCATCTCTCTGTTCCGTCACCCCTCCCGGCTTCCGCGAATGATAAGCAACCTGATGCGGGGACGGCAGGAGACAAAAACGGAACGGGTGCTGACGGAAATCATCGAAAAGTTCAGGCGTCGCTCTTTTTAAACCGCGTCGGATTTCATCATTACTGAAAATTTCCGTTCAGTATCTCCAGATGGCGGCGGGCCTGCTCAAATTCCGGATTCAGACTAAGCGCCCGCAAAAAACAGTCCCGGGCGGCCGCGAATTCCTTTTTCCGCCACAGGATCAGGCCCATATCGTTATGGGACGCCGCGTCAGCCGGATCCTGACGGATGATCTCAGCCAGCACGGACCGGGCCCGGTCCGGTTCATCCCGAAGCAGATAAATCCTGGCCAGCAGCTTTTTGACTGCCATATTTTCCGGGTCATAGGTCAGCGCCTGACGGATATAGAAAAAAGCCTGATCGACATTCTCCATTTGCGTCATGTATTCGGCGGCCAGAAAACAGATACGGCCGTCGGGCAGGCCCATGGCCAGGGCCTGCTGAATCAATGCCTGCGTCTGGCGGCGGTTGCCCCGGGACAGCCATGATCCGGCCTGCGCCATCATTCGGGCGGCATAATCCACCCGCTCCAGAACCGAATGGGCCAGGGCATCGTCGAAACCATCCGCCGGTCCGGATCCGCGGGCGCCAAACAGATCCGGATCAAATACCGGGAAATAAGGCGGAACATAATTGACCGCCGGCGCGCCGGCCCCGGCGTCCAGAACCCGGTAGATCTGATAGCTCCGGTTCCGGTAAACCAGCCGCAGACGCCGGAAGCCGCCGGGATCAAAATGCAGCCGCCAGGTGAGATTTTCCCGCGATATCCGGGAGCGACCGGCCATATACCGCTCGCTGTCCGGACCGGCATACAGCAGATTGTTGGCGGGATAAAGATAATAATCGGTTTCCATCGCGTCCAGCAAACGGTACAGCGCTTCTTCATCCTCTCCGAAAAGGGCAAACAGCGCGGTTTCATATTTTTTCCGAAGGCCCTCGGTCTCCAGTTTGGGGTGAAGGTTAATGGCCCGGCCGGTGTAGGTCAAAATGGAAGGGCTGTTCCCCTGGTTGGACAGGAACACGGCCTCTTCGGGCGTGTTGTCACGGATCCAGGCCAGCATGTCCATCTCATCGGACGTGTACGGGAGAAGCGGGACCGGGGAGCGGTCCGGGAACAGCCGCCGAACCGCTTCGGCCAGAAACGCCCGGTCGCACAGCACCGCTTCCCGCGCCTGAATGATCAGGCACGCCGCCAGAAAAAAATGGGACAGCCGGAACCGGCCGGGGCCGGAACCGGCGGGGGAGACCCCGGCCTCGGCCGACGCGGCCTTGACCGTTGCCGGGGGAAAGAGATAAACAACGGACAGTCCCAGGAAGAAAGCGCCGAAGATGGTCAACCGTTCCACCATGATATTGGCCGCTGCAAACAGCACCGTCATGGCAACGGTGAGCATGTCCGCGAATCCGGCGGTGCCCCGCCGCTGCCGGACAAACCGGAAAAGAGCAGCCAGGGCCAGGGGCAGCAACAGGCCGTAGCGGTAAATCAGATACCCGGGCGAAGGGGTGTCAAACGGCCCGTTCCAGAGGAGACGGCCGGCAAACGGCAGTTGCGACGAATCGGCCGGTTTGACCAGCGCATGAAACAATTTGTATTTTAACAGATCCCAGACATGGCCGTAGGCGTATGTTTCGTTCCCGAAGGAAAGAACGATGAGGATAATAAACCCGCCGATCAGCATCAGAACCAGCCGGGAAAGCGCATTCAGCCCATGGCGGTCATTCAAATGCAGACCGGTCACCACCAGAACGGCGGCCAGCATGGTCGGGGAGCCGATCAGACCGCCGCTTCTCATGACCGGCGACAGCAACCCCGTCAGCGCGGCTGAAACCAGCAGGATGGCGGCCGCGGCCAGGTGCTTCCGGTTGCCGCCGCGCAGCAAAAAGGCCGCGGCCATGGCCGCCCAGAAAATCAGCAGATAAAACCGGGTAAAATGCCAGGTGATCAGTGCCAGCGCCATCAGGCCGCCGGAAATAACCGCGGTGGTCATGGCCTGTCCGCGGCCGCGTATGGCCCGCAGGAAGGCAGCAAAAGAAAGGGCCATGAGGGGGAAGGCCGTATTTTCCAGTTCGTAAAACTGCAACCGGGCAAAGGCCGCCCCGGTAAACGCGTACAGGGCGGAACAGAGCAGGGCCGTGCCCCGGTCCGCGCCCAAAGCGCGGGCACTCGAAAACAGCGCCAAAACGGCCAGGGAGGAAAAAAACGATACAAAGTAGATCAGGAATACGTGCAGGGGAACTGTTTTGACAAAAACCGAAAAAAGGCGGAAGGCCGTTCCGTGAAGATATTCCTGAAAAAGGGTCAGGTCCCGGAAAGGGCGGACGCCTTCGGGCCACTGGGCCTTTTTATCAAAACAGGGGATGGCTTCGCCGCCGGCCGTCATCCGGGCATACCGGTACTGGAAGGCCTCCTCGGTGTAGAAAAAACCGGCATCCGAACGGGGATCATACAGGGGCCGGTCCTTATACCGGCCCACCCGATGGAACGAGGCGGCGGCCATGACGGCTGCCAGCAGCAGCCAAACCGCGAGACTTCGCCGGAGTTTCGGAGTCAGACTCATTTTTGCCGCTTCATTCTTCTCTTGGCGGTTCACTGGCCGCCCGGCCCGGGGAATCACCCCCTGCGTCCGGCGCCGCCGCCCGCTTCCGCTCTAAGTTGATTAAATTGTCACGCGCCATGGCAAACCCCGGATCCAGGGCCAGGGCCATGAGAAAGTGCTGTTCCGCTTCCTTCCAGCCTCCCCGTTCCGCCAGCACCAGCCCCAGGTTGTTATGCGCCCCGGGAGATTCTGGCCGGATGGCGACAGCCGCCCGGAAATGCTCCTCGGCCGCGGCCATCGCCCCCTGCCGGCGAAAGGCGTTACCCAGGCCGATCCGGGCCAGAAAATTCTTTGAGTCCAGTTCCAGGGCCCGGGTAAAGAGGGTGACGCTGTTCCGGTAATGCCCGGCGTGGACATACGAGACGGCCGCGAAATACGCCACCAGAGAACAAGCAATGGCCCCGGCCGCCGTCCTTCGCCGGCGTGAACCGCCGGGCGCGGGCGCCAGCCAGACCAGGGCGGTAAACAGCCCCATCAGGGGAATGTAGACGTAATGATCGGCCATGGCCGGCCAGGGACCGGACCTCACCGCGCCGAATGACGGCGCCAGGAAAGCCAGAAACCATACCCACCCCAGTAAAACCATGGGCCGCCGGCGGCCGGCCTTCAGGATCATGGCCGTGACCAGCGTCATCACCAGACCGGAAACCAGCGGCTGCCACAGGGGCAGGGTCTGGGGAAAGGGATAGTATACGGACAGCCGGAAAGGAAAAACCGCTTTGATCAGATAAGCGGTCATGGCTGTCAGGGCGTTGGCGGCCAGCATCCCGGTCGTCATGACCCCGTCCGATACCGCCGGGCTGGCCCCGCGTTCCGCCGCCAGAACCGCCATGATCCGGAGCGCCGCCAGGACGGCAAACGGCAGCAGGTCCCTGACGACCGGTAGTCGGGGGGCGCCGGCCACCGGACCGGAATCAAAATCAAGACGACCGATCAGCCACATTACCACCGGCGCCATGACCGCCGTGGGCTTGGCCAGCAGGGCCAGGAAAAACAGCCCCAGGCTGAAGCCGTACCAGCGTTTCCGCCGGCTCGTCCGGTATTGCGCGTAAGCGCCCATGGCGGCCACCGTCAGCAGGGCACAGAGCAGATTGGACCGTTCCGTCACCCAGGCCACCGAATCCACGCCCAGGGGATGGACGGCAAACAAACCGGCGGCCAGTCCGGCCCGCCATATCCCCCCCGAGAGCCGCGCCAGCAGCGCGAACAAGGCCAGTACCGCGGCCGCGTGGACAGCGACGTTGGTCAGGTGGTGACGGCCGGAATCCAGGCCGAACCCGCTCACGTCCGCCATATGGGAAACCAGAGAAAGCGGATAATAGAAGACATTTTCCCGCCAGGAAGAAAAAAACGCCCATTTGACGCTTTCCATGGTCACTCCCCGGCGGACATGGCTGTTTTCCGTAACCAGCTGGGGATCATCAAACCCGAGGAACTCAAACCGACCGGTCTGAAGGTAGACGACGGCAATCAGCGCCGTCAGGCAGAGGCCTGTCCACAGGTATCGCATCATGACGGAAGAATATCAGATATCGGAAGAGGGAAAAAGCACAAAACAGGATGACCTCGGTCCCCCCTCCGAAAAAAATGGAACCGGGAGTGTCGGCTTCTCGAAACTTTACGGATGGGAAAAGGGGCCTATCGCCACCAGGTACTGGGACGGGAAAGGTCCGCTGCCGTATCGCCCTCATTCATCGGCAAGCCATAATTACCGCCGGCATCACCGTCGCAGGGATTGGCAATCTCCATGGTACGGGCAGAGGAGGTGGGGTCGCCGAGGAACACGAGCTGATTGACGTTGTTGGTGCCGTCGTTGCCGTAATCCCGGTCCGGAATGATGTAATCCTCGCTGGCGGCGGATGTTTCCTGGACGAGGTTCCGGTCCCCGGGGATAACCACCTTGTTGTATTCCAGGGATATGTCATTGACCACCCAGGAGCCGCCGTGGCGGATCTCGCTGCCGTTGATGATCAGGGTGGTAAAAACGCCGTTGCTCCAGTCTCGGGAAGGGTACCTTTCCTCAGAAAAACCGATCCGCATATCGCCGAGGATATACTCCTTTTTCCGGGGGACGGTGCTGGTGGGGGAAGTTGATGGCGACGCCCCCATGGAGGAGACGGCACTGTCCGGAAAGTAAACCGTCCGGGAATAGTGGCCGTTCATATAAGAGATCAGGTAGGTATCCCGCAGACCGTCACCGTCGCAGTCATAACCGGCGTCGGCCGTGGCCACCTGGAAACGGAGGGGCCGGGTGGGGCTGGTGGCGCCGATGACGTTATCGGCAAAGGTCGACATGTCAAAATTGGCGCCGCTGGCATACTTTCCAATATAGTTGGTTCTGTTATAGGTACGGTAATGGTGGACCCCGATGACCGCTTCGCCCATGATATTCCAGTTGTTGAGGCTGTCCTGGTAATAATAATTCCGGTTAATCGATTTCCAGTTGGGATACTGATCGGTATCGGCTGAGGCATAAGGGCCAGCGGCCGTTGTCCCCTGATCGATAATTTTTCCGGCCAGCATGACACTGCTGATCGTGGCTCGCTGCGGGCTGCCGGTGGACTTTTTAAATCCCGTGAACCCGAAGGTGCCGCCGCCCGGTTTCAGGCCCAGTTCACCGCCCACGCCAGTGTTGTCCCGGATCTGGGCCTTGGTCAGGCCGGTACCGATCGGAACCTGCCAGGCGCCTTCGTTGGAATCGACAAAACCGGCGTCAGCATAAGATGAAAGCGGGGAGAGCAGGATATGCATGAACAGGTGCTTCTCCGGGTCGATATATTTTTCCGCCCAGAAGATTTCCCCCAGGGTCAGACCGAACACGTCAAACGGAGCGGCTGTGGGGGGATCGAACTGGGCCAGGTCCCAGACGTTGTACATTTCGGTACTGCCGTATCCGGTCAGGGAAAAAGTTATGGCGTCGGCGTCCAGTATCGTCTCACCAGCGCAGCGCCCGTAGCCGATATCGATTTCAAGCCCCAGAAAGTCCACATTGATCGGCACGCTCTCGTCGGTGGGGCTCCCGCAAAAAGACATGGCAATGTTGTTACCGTCTAAACCGGCCGGTGGAAGGGGCATGGACGTTCTGTTGTTATCATCGCGAATCCGGAACGAGCAGTCGGTGGTGTCGCTGGGGCTCAAATCCAGCATGTAGTCGTCCAACTGGATCAGGGTGGCGTCCAGATCTTTGAAATAGATGGTCAGACCCGCCATGCCCGTGACCCCGCCCATGTCGGTAGTAGACAGGGCCTGCATGGCCGCCACCCGATCGACGCCCGTCAAGCCAACCGCCATCAGCAGAATCCCCAGCACGACTGCGCGATAAATGCTGTTTTTCATACCTTCATCCCGAATCAATAATCTTGATGATTTATCGGTACTCGTTTTCAAAATAGTGGGAGTCATCCTGCTCCAGGGGCGGCCAGTCCCGGTATTCATTGACGCCGCCGATTAAATTCCATCCGGAAAACCGCTTGTCGGTCATGTCGACCATAAGGAAAAACCCGTGATTTTTATCCTGATACCGGCCGACCTGGTTGGCAATGCCCGGGGTGATGGTCACGTCGTTCATGCAGGTATTAAACCAGAACTGGCGGAAGGAGCCATGGGCCCCGGTGTTGTCGGGATTGAAATAAAAACTGGACAGGGACCAGTACTGATCCATGATCGGATCCCGCTGGACCTGAAAACAGGTCTGGCGCACCAGCGGCATGACGGCGTTATTGAGCCGGGCCATTTCGGCATTCAGCCAGCCGCTGCTCACCAGGGGCCGGGCCGAGGCATAGCCATAGAGGTTATTGGAGCCGATCACGAATCGCCGCAACTGCTGGAGAGAGGTGCCCCAGTGATCAAACTCCGCCCTTAACACCAGACCGTAAATGCGCAGGGGGTATTCGGCGGAAAGCCCGGTTTTCATGGCCTCCCAGTTGATGTCCCATTGAGTTTCAGGATAATTGGTGGCCAGATAGGACCCGAAGTTATCCCACGGCGCGTTGGCGGACTGCTGATAGGCGGATGTGCCCAGGTCGAGGGTGCTGGAGCCGGTGCCCATGTAACGATCATGAATCCGGTCGGTCCGGTTGGTATTGGTCATATAGGGATTATCCCCGCCGGTCCCCATGTAGCTTGCATTTACCTGAGCCCCCCCGCCCCTCGGATTGGACCGGTCTTGCGGGCCGTAAACCATGGTGTAGTTGGAGTCCATGGAGGCCATGTCCCCCAGTTCGGCCACCGAGCGGGGGTAGTCTCCCATTTTAAGCGAACCGACTTCTCCGTATGCTTCCAGGTAGATATCGCTGGCAAACCGGACCACGGTAACAGGGGTGGTGGAAGAATAGTAGTTCGGGTCGCTGATGGCCAGTTCACACATTTTGCCGCCTTCCAGCTCACCCATTTCATGGTTGGTCATAACGTCCATGCCGGCGATACCAGGCAACGGCAGGAAGGCCGCCAGGAGGAGAAGGATAATCCTAAAAAATATCTTTAGACGAAACTTGAATCCGGGATGGGTCATCCCCCCCCATCGTACAGCGTGATCGATCATAATCAAGCACCTGAATTTGTATCCGCGAACAGTGTTTATGTGTTATGGTTGCCGAATTGCGAAAAAATGTCAAGGATAAATTTCGGCGTATCATCGCCCCCGCGCCGCGTCATCCATAACGACCGCCGGGCGCTTTTGAAGATTCTTGAATTCACCTGACACTTATGCGATGTATACCCCGTAGCCACTTAACACTTAACCACTTAATCACTTAACACTTAATGTCCTCTTGCATGCACGCGAGCATCGATCCTCTGGCGCCCGGGAAAGAGCGGTGGCGGATACCGGTCGTTTTTATGGCCCTGGGTCTATTGTGCCTGGCCGTTTACGGCAATACCCTCCGGGCCCCCTTTGTTTTTGACGACAACCTGAACATCCCGAAGAATCCCCATATCCGGGTACGGGACCTGTCCCCGTCCTCCCTGGCTGATATTATCCGGAGCCGTTCCATTACCCGGCCGATCCCCGTGTTATCCTTCGCCCTGAATTATTATTTTCACGGCTATCAGGTCGCCGGCTATCATGCGGTCAACTGGCTGATTCATGTGATTAATGGGCTGCTGGTCTACCTTCTGACCCGGCAGACCCTGGCCTTGCTGAAAAAAGAGATTCCGGCGGCACCCTTCCTGACCGCCGCCCTGTGGCTGGTCAACCCGGTTCACACCCAGTCGGTCACCTATATTGTTCAGCGGATGACCTCCCTGTCCGCCCTGTTCTACCTCGCCGCCCTGGCCATGTACATCCGGGCCAGAACGGTTCCACCCGAAGCCGGGCGCCGGCGGACCGCCGCGGCCCCGTGGCTGATCGGCAGCGGGCTGTCGGGAATATGCGCCCTGGCTTCCAAGGAGAGCGCCATCACCCTGCCGCTGATGATTTTTCTCTATGAATGGTTTTTTATCCGCGATCTTGAAACCGGCTTCATCCGCAGGCAGGCGACAACCCTGTTTGCCATGGCGGCCATCCTCACCGTCCTGGTCTTCATCTATCTCAAAGGCGACCCCGTTACGGCTATTCTGGCCACCTATGAAAAAAAGCCCTTTACCATGGGGGAGCGCCTGCTGACCCAGCCCCGGGTGATCATCCATTATATTTCCCTGCTGCTGCTGCCCCTGCCGGAACGATTGACTGTCGATCACTGGGTGACGGTTTCCACGTCCCTGACCCGTCCCGCCACCACCCTGCCCGCGCTGGCTCTGCTGCTGCTGACCGTTATCACCGCCGTCCGGAAAGCCAGACGCAGCCGCCTGTTTTCCTTCGCTATCTTGTGGTTCCTGGGGGCCCTGGCGGTGGAATCGTCCATCATCGGCCTGGCCATGCTGGTCGAACATCGCACCTATCTTCCCTCGGTTTTTCCGTTCATGGCCATGGCCTGCGTTCTCCTGCAACGCATCGCCCCCCGTCGGCTGGCCATGACAACGATCGTTCTGCTGATCGCCGTTTGCGGATTCTGGACCCGGCAGCGGAACGGGATCTGGGCCGACGAAGTCCGTCTCTGGCAGGACGCCATTCAAAAGTCGCCCGCCAGCTTTATCGCTTACAACAACCTGGGCATGGCCCTGGGCAAACAGCGCCGGAATGAGGAAGGGATTGCCGCCTGCCGGCAGTCCATCGCCCTTTCCCCGCCCAAAGTCAATACGGCCGACGCGTACAATAATATTTCCAGAATGTATGATGACCTGGGCGACACCGAAAAGGCCATCGACTTCGGCCAGCGGGCCGTCCAGATCAATCCGAACCTGGCGGAAGCGCACATGAACCTGGGCCGGGCCCTGCTGACGGCAAATCGTCTGGACGAGGCCGTCACCCACCTGGAAACCTCGGTCCGGCTGTCCCCCTGGCTGACACCCGCCTATCCCCTGCTGGCCCGGGCCGGTTACCAGAAAGACGGAGACATCGGCCGGGCCATGGAGATCTGCAGCCGGGCCCTGGCGGTGGATCCCGATAACGCCGACGCCGAAGTGATGCTGGGCGCCCTGCTGCAGCATGGAGGAGATCCGCACCAGGGGCTGTTTCACCTGAAGCGGGTACTCGACCGGTTCCCGTTCCACCCCCAGGCCAATTTAAACGCCGGCATCGCCTTAAACACGCTGAACCGGCCGGAAGAGGCCGTCGCCTTTCTCACCCGGGCCGCGGAAGCCACGCCGAAACTGGCCCGGGCCCGGGCCGAACTGGGATCGGCGCTGCTGGCCGCCAACCGCCTGGACGAGGCCCGGACGGAGCTGACCCGGGCCCTGGATCTGTCACCGGACGATCCCGCTGTTCTGGCGAAACTGGCCCTGATCAGCGAAAAAAAGCGGCAATGGAACGAGGCCGCCTACTATTACCGCCGGGCCTTGTCGGTCGCTCCCGAGGCTCCGGACCTGCTCAACCAGCTGGCGGTGGTCCTGGCCGGCAGCCAGGCATACGGCGAAGCCGCCGGGGTACTGGAAAAACTGGAAAAGCTGCTGCCCGGGTCAGCGACGGTGTCATTCAATCTGGCCTGCCTGTATGCCCGGCAGAACCAGACCGACAACGCCCTGGGGCAGCTGGAAAAAGCGATGGAAAAAGGATATCATGACATTGAGGCGTTACGGACCGATCCGGATCTGGAATCGATCCGCGACACGCCCCGCTTTCAACAGATGATGAATCACCTGAAAGACACCCCATGACCCCCGGTCATTCCGACAGCGCCATGGTTTTCCGGAAAGCGGCTCCGGCCGTTTTTCTGATGATTTACGCCATCGGCGCGCTGATCTACGGCAATTCGCTGCCGGCGCCGTTTTATTGCGACGACCTTTCCCTGATCCGCGAGAATCCCCATATCCGTCTGACCCGGCTGACAAAAGGGCAAATCGCTGATGCGATAAAACACAATCCCGCCGACAGGATTCTGCCGGTAATGACTTTTGCCGCCAATTACTACCTGCATCAATATCGGGAAAGCGGTTACCACCTGACCAATCTTCTCATCCATGTAGTGAACGGCTGGCTGGTGTTCTGCCTGGCCTGGCAGACCTTTCGCCTGACAGGAAGAAAGCCTTTTTTTCCGTCCCTTCTGACCGGCCTGCTCTGGCTGGTCCAGCCCGCGCATACCCAGTCCGTAACCTATATTGTCCAGCGCATGAACGCCCTGGCCGTCCTGTTCTATCTCCTGGCCATGATCTGCTATGTCCGGGCCCGAACCCGCCAGGAGCGGGGTGCCGGCAAAGGCGTCATCGCCCTGTGGCTTTCCGGCTGCTGCCTGGCCGGGCTGGCGGGTCTGGTGTCCAAGCAGATTGTCGCCACCCTGCCGGCATTTATTTTCCTGTATGAATGGTTTTTTTTCCGGAATCTGGACAGCGGCTGGCTGCGACGGCATTGGCGGAGACCGCTTCTGGCGATCCTGCTGTGCGTTCTTTTCGCCGGTCTCTACCTGGGCGGCCACCCCCTGGAGCGGATAGCGGACACCTATCACGGCAAACCGTTCACCCCCGGACAGCGCCTGCTGACCCAGCCGTCGGTTCTGGTCTACTATCTGTCCTTGCTGTTCTATCCCCATCCGGACCGGCTGACCCTGAACTATGATTTTCCCCTCTCCCGTGCTGTCACCGACCCGATGACAACCGCGCTCGCGCTGGCGGCCCTGGCGGCCCTGGTCGTCCTGGCCGTAAAAACGGCCCGGCGACAGCGACTGTTGTCGTTTGCCGTTTTCTGGTATCTGGGGACCCTGGCGGTCGAATCTTCGCTGATCGGTCTGGCCATGGCTTTCGAACACCGTCTATATCTTCCCTCAATCTTCCCGGCCATGGCCGCGGCCGCTCTACTGATCCGGCTCTTGCGATCCAGAGGGGTGGCGATCATTCTGGCCGGTGGACTCATTATTGCCAACGGGTACTGGACGTATCAGCGGAACATCACCTGGCAGGACCGGGTCTCTTTCTGGCGCGACGGCTGCATGAAGTCGCCGCGGCTGGTCGCCCCCCGGAATGACTACGGACTGGCCCTGGCCGAAGCCGGGGAGGTGGAAAAGGCCAGGACCGAGTATGAAAAAGCCCTGGTTCTCCCCCATGGCGAAAAAGGGCCGGTTCACTACAACCGGGGGCTGCTCTCCTATCAATCCGGAGATATGGAGGCGGCGGAAGACGAATTCCGGCAGGCCATCGCATTGCAGCCGGGTTTCGCCGGCGCGTTCACGAATCTGGGTATCATCGCGACCGAAAAAGGAAACCCGGTGGAAGCCTTGCCGCTGCTAGAAACCGCCGTTCGCCTTTCCCCGAACGATTCCGACGCGCATAACGCCCTGGGCAGGGCCTATTATCAGACCGGTCAGGTGGAGCCGGCCATCCGCCACTGCCGCCGGGCCCTGGAGCTGGACCCGGAAAACGCCGCCGCCGAAAACAATCTGGGCGCCATCTTCCTGGGGGCCGGCGATGCCGGCAAAGCCCTGCCCCACTTAAAAAAAGCCCTGGAGCTGTCGCCCGACCTGGCGGAAGTCAACATCAATATCGGCATCGCCTGCGACAGGCTGGGCGACCCCGTAATGGCGGTATTTCACCTTTTCCGGGCGGTCTTTCTGGCGCCGGACGCTCCGGCCGCCCGCGCCGAGCTCGGCCTTTTTCTGCTGCGGCAGGAAAAATACCAGGACACGCGCACGCACCTGGAAAAGGCCCTGGCCCTGGGGCCCGATTTTCCCGAATTGCGAATGGCCCTGGCAGCAGCTCTGGCCCGGCAGGACCTGACGGACGAGGCCGTTGCCCAGTATTGTAAAATCCTCGCCGACCACCCGGAGCATGCCGAAGCCAGGCAGCAGTTGAAAGCGCTCACGACCAGATCCGGTAACAAGGCCGATGAATAATCATTCTCCCCCTTCGACCCTTTTCCATCACCCGCTGACCGTGGCGGGGATTGTGGCTCTGGTCGCCCTGGCGATCTATGGCCACACCTTGTCAGCCCCGTTCGTGTTTGACGACGACGGTATTATCGTCGACAACCCCCAGATCATGGTCACCGACATTACCTGGCAGGCGTTGACCAATTTATTCGAAGAACCTTCCGCCCGCCGCCCCCTGGCCAAGCTGACGTTTCTCCTGAACTACACCGTGCACCGCTTGGACGTCACCGGTTACCGCCTCGTCAATCTTGCCCTCCACATTGCCAACGCGCTGCTGGTATATTATCTGACAGGGCTTACCCTGGGCAGAATGCATCAGCGCACACAATCGACACCGCTTCTGGCCTGCCTCCTCTGGCTGGCGCTGCCGCCGCACATTCAATCCGTCACCTATATCGTCAAACGCATGAACCTGCTGGCCACGATGTTCTACCTGCTGGCACTGATCTGCTATATTCAGGGACGGATCAGGCAGAATGAAACCTCCGGCAAGGGGAAAAGGGTCCTGCTGTTTTCCGGATGCGCCCTGTGCGGGTTGGTCGGTCTGACCGCCAGGGAAACGATCGTCACCCTGCCGATATTCCTCTTTCTGTATGAATGGTATTTCTTCCAGAATCGGGAGGCCGCCTGGTTGAAAAAACGGTTTCCCTGGCTGATAGTGATCCCGATTCTATGCGGATTGCTTGCCGTCGTCTGCCTGGGCGGCCACCCCCTGGAACGGATAGCCGAGACGTACCGGGACAAACCGTTTACCCCCGGCCAGCGGCTGCTGACCCAGCCGCGGGTGGTCATCTACTTTGTGTCATTGCTGTTCTACCCCCATCCGGACCGACTGACCGTGGATTACGACTTTCCCCTGTCCCTGTCGCTGACGGACCCGTTCCCCACGATAGCGGCCCTGACGGCCCTGGCCGGACTGATCGTCCTGGCAATAGCCGCGGCCCGTGAACACCCGCTGCCGTCGTTCGCCATTTTCTGGTTTCTGGGCAACCTGGCCATCGAGTCCTCATTCATCGGCCTGCCCCTCATCTTCGAGCACCGCACCTACCTGCCGTCGGTCTTTCCGGTCATGGCCGTTGTCGCGTCGGCAGCCGGTCATCTCCGGCCCGCCAGAGCCGGCGCTTTTGTCCTGACGGCGGCGATCTGCCTCTGCGGCCTGTGGGCCTGGCAGCGGAATGGCGTGTGGCTGACCCCTATCGCTCTCTGGCAGGACGGTGTCAAAAAAGCGCCGGGAAATTCCCGGGCCTGTCATAACCTCGGCCTGGCGCTGGAACGCTCCGGTGATTACCCCCAGGCCATCCCATGGTTTCGCAAAAGTCTGGACCTGGCCGGCCGCCGGTTGAAAAAGGGTTCCCCGGCAATCGCCCAGATCAACAACAGCCTCGGCGCGGCGCTGCTGGAAACAGGGGCTTATCAGGAAGCCATCACCTGCCTGCGGACGGCCTTACAGATTCAGACGGAAAGCTTCGCGGCTGAAGGACTGGACACCGCCGAAATTCACAACAACCTGGGCGTCGCTTATCTGCGGACCGGCGAGGTGGACCTGGCCCTGTCCCATGCCCGCCAGGCGTTGGCGATGAGGATTTCAGGGGCCGGAGCGGACAGCATGGAGGCCGCCGAGTCGCTGAACAATCTGGGACTGGTTTACGAGCGCCAGAGGGATTATAATCGGGCCGCGGCCTGTTTTCAGGAAGCGCTGCGGG